>NZ_JAIWNS010000070.1 GCF_020216685.1 Methanospirillum hungatei
GGTGGTGATCTAAATATATTGAAAACTAAATTAAATTTATAATATAATACCACGTAAATAGATTATGCGTTCGAATTCCACATATAAAACGGATGATCTCTCAATTTTTTGTTGCCAGAATCCAGATTGTCCTGACTTTGGTAAACGGGGTCTAAATAATCTTACTGTCTGTGGAATATATGGTGCTTATGATTATCGATTAATACGGTGTAGAACATGTAAAAGTAGGTTTTCTGAACGTAAAGGAAGTGTCCTATATAATTCAAAAATCGATTCAGAAATTGCAGTTTCTGTTTTGGAGCATTTGGCCGAGGGATGTGGAATCCGAAAAACGAGTCGATTGACTAATGCAAGTCTTGGTACTGTTGCTAGACTCTCGAAAATGTCAGGAGAACATGCAAAAAAAGCACATGATGTACTCGTTCCTTTTTCCCCCTCTGACAAATGAAGTTCAATGCGATGAAAAATGGTCATTCGTTGGCAAGAAAGAGAAGAATTGCGATTCCGAAGATCCAATGGATGAAGATTATGGAGACATCTGGGATTTCACTGCATTAGATCCCGAATCTCGTCTTATCCTATATGTGCTCACAGGAAAACGAACTTCTGAAAATATCCATAAAATAGTCAGAGAAATCAAAAAAAGAACACAAGGGAGAATGCTGCGCCTAATTACAACTGACAAATATATGCCTTACAAAGAGGCAATTCTAGTAGAATATGGTGAAGTCATCCATCCAGAACACACAGGGAGGCGAGGTAGGCCAAGGAAACCTTATCGGATTCCAAAAAGAGGATTGAACTATGCGATGGTAAAAAAACACCTTAAGAGAGGACGGATTGTAAAAGTTGATACTGAAATTGTATTTGGAACTAAAACAGATGTGGAGGCTGCTCTAAGGCAATCTAAAGCAAGCAAAAAAATTAATACGTCATTTATTGAGCGCCAAAATGGAACTGATAGAAATCGGAATTCTAGAAAAGTCAGAAAAACACTTTGTTTCTCTAAAGAACGAGAAGAACATGATTCGATGACATATTTTTCATTGTATAGCTACAACTTTTGTTGGCCTATTCGGACACTTCGAATTCAAGATAACTGGGGTGAAGTATCTTCACAGAGAACACCTGCTATGGCAGCTGGTCTAACTGATCATGTATGGTCGATGAGAATGGGTTAGCTTTCCAGTTGTACAATGTTCTTAGATCACCACCGAACATTCAGCAAATTTAAAAAAAAATTTATTAATACGCACACTCTACTTTGCCTTCAAGGACCTTTCCCTTGCAGCAGGATTCGGTCTTCGGGTTATAGCAGGTATCTCCACACTTGGTGTATCCCTTCCCATCATACACCTCTCCAAGACAACAGCTCTGGTTGTTCTTATTGTAACAGGTATCACCACACTTCTGCCATCCGGTCCCCGGGTAAATCTGGTTATTACAACAGGTTTCATTGGTCAGATCATAACATTTCCCGCCACAGATTCCCCACAAAAGTCCGTCTTTCGGTTCTCCCTGGCAGCATGACTGGGTGATCGGATTATAAAATGAATCGCCACAGGTTGGAAGGCATCTGGTCCCGTTCACAGGCTTTCCATTACAGCAGACCTGTTTTTCAATATTATAGCAAACGTCCTTGCAGACTCCCCAATGAAGCCCGTCATATACCTGACCCTTGCAGCACGACTGCTTGCTTGGATCATAACAACTGTCACCGCAGGGGATACAACTCTGATTTGCAGCGATGACAGAAACGGATAAGACAATTGTGACAAAAAGGACCGCTCCTGCGATCCACATATGGAACCGATTCATACATGAAGGTACATCACCACCAGCTCAAGAAGTTTCTTTATCAGGCCTGGTGATTTCAGGATCTATATAGTCAGTCAGACTCTGACATCCATTCATACCCCTTGACGTACATAATACTCTGTATCTATGCCTGAAGAACCAACACAGCGAGTTGCCGTTCTGGTGATGGGCTGTCCAAAGGTCCCGGTACAGACCAGTCTTGTACTCTATCTTTCAAACCGGATGAAAAAGGCAGGGATCAGGACCATCATTGCCGGAACCCCGTCAGCCAGGCAGCTGATACGGGTTGCAGACCCGGACGGCCATTACACCATGGAGATGAAAGACCTGGATGCAACCATTGCAGCTCTTGCAAAGGGCGATCTCACCGTCACAGAGAGTTATGTCTTTGTTCATAATGACGCAGGGGTAAGCTATGCCGCGACATTAGAGTCCCTGACGAACCGACCGGTGACGGCGATAATATTTGGTGAAGAAGCAGAGCAGATCGCTCAGGAAATTACCTTTCCCTGCACCGTCATTGCCGAGCCTGCAACACACAACCCGATGTCACTTAAAAACAGACTTGAGGAGGCTGCCCCATGGGATGCTTAGAATCTCTGCCATATGAAGTACTGATGTCGAAAATTTCATTTAAAGAAGCCAGGGAATTTCTCTCCAGGTACCCTGAGAAATATGACGTGGCACCTGGATACCGCATGTTTGATCTTAATATCATCGGTGTCCCTCCTATCAGAGTCGCGGTCGACGGTGATGCACTTATCTTCCCTTATACAAAGCCATGTCATGGAACCTTCCTCATAAAGGTTCAGAATGCAACCGATGAGATCGCCCGGCTACGGGGACGTGCCTAGGAAGATTTCATGCGCCCATATGTGATCGTCAATGTGGCCGTCAGTGCAGACGGGAAGCTCTCCACCAGGGAACGCAGGCAGGTGAAGATATCTGGAAAAGAGGATTTTGACCGGGTGGATGAGATGAAAGCCGGCTGTGATGCGATAATGGTCGGGATTGGAACCGTCCTTGCCGATGATCCGTCACTGACCGTCAAGTCAGCCGACCGTATTGCTGAACGGATCAGAAATGGAAAACCAGAGCACCCGGTTCGGATCGTCATCGACAGCCAGGCACGGACACCGCCGGATGCGAAAATCCTGCACAAAGGTCCCGGCCTTCGGATCATTGCCGTGTCACTCGCAGCACCGGAAGAGAATATTTCTGCCCTCAAAAACCATGCAGAAATCATTCAGGCAGGAGAAGATACCGTTGATTTACCCGTTCTTCTCAGAAAACTCGCAGAAAAGGGCATACAGCGGCTGATGGTAGAAGGGGGAGGGACGCTCATCTGGGGAATGATGTCTGCAGGTCTTGTTGATGAACTGACAATGTTTGTCGGGAACATTATTATTGGCGGAAAGGATGCCCCAACCCTTGCCGATGGGACAGGATATGTATTAGAATCAGATTTTCCGGTTCTTGAACGGATGGATGTGATCCCTATGGAAGAAGGGGTATTGATCCACTGGAAAGTTAAAAAATAGTGGAGGAAATGCATGAAAGAAGAGACTACATCGCATTCATTATACAAGCGAACGGTAATGCTGTGCAAATGCGATACCTTATAACATCTGAGATGTGACGTTCACGAGGTTGTAGTGTCTGATCAAACGATCTTTATCGTCGAAGATAACCCGGTTATTGCAGATCTCATCTCATGGCGTCTGACTGAGATGGGATACCAGGTTGCGGGAACTGCCGAAGATAGTACGCAGGCTCTCACTAGGATCGGTGAGATTCATCCCGCTCTTGTCCTGATGGATATCAATCTTCCCGGTGAGATGGATGGAATTGATGCCGCAACCGAGATCATAGAGAAATTCAAAATCCCCATTGTATATATCAGCTCCATACTTGATGCAGACATTATGGAACGTGCGAAAAAAACAAAACCCAGAGGGTATATTGTAAAACCCTTTACCGATAACCAGCTTCGTGCCACCATAGAGATGGCATTACAGGGATGAGGGTCATACCATCCCGATAAAATTGCGAAGTATTGCAAGGCCGCATTCCCCGCTCTTTTCCGGATGAAACTGAACTCCGACTGCTGTCCCGTTTCGTATTGATGAAGCAAATGTATTGATGTAATCGGTTGATGTGATGCAATATTCAGCCGGAGTATCTGCCCAGTAGGAATGGACAAAATATACATACGACTGATTGGGAATCCCCTCAAAAAGAGGATCATCCGGCTTTTGAATGGTTATCTGGTTCCATCCCATGTGAGGGATCTTATATCCGGGCGTGTCAGAAAAACGGCGTACAGTGCCGGGGATAAGGCCAAGACCCTGGTGAAGTCCGTGTTCTTCAGAGAACTCCATCATCATCTGCATACCAAGGCAGATCCCAAGGATAGGAACATGGCCTTCGGATTCAATTAAGGCCTGTGACAGGTCTGCAAGCTGGGTCATCCCTTCATGAAAGGCGCCGACGCCGGGGAGGATAATCCCATCCGCTGCCCGGATCTCATCAAGGTTATGAGAGATCAGAACCTCTGCTCCGGCCTTTTGAACCGCCTTGCTGACACTGCGCATATTTCCAAGACCATAATCGACGATAACAATGGAACTCATACTGCCTTATCCCCCTGAGTTCTCCATTCCCCGCTCTCAAACCAGGATGGTGCTATGCCCTTCCTGTTCATCCACAATGATACTGCCTGCTCCCATTCCTGCCAGAGTTCGGGATGAGTTGCCTGAATCTTCTCCAGTACTCCAAGGTCACTGGCAGGGCACATATAACACCCCATCCGGTCAACCCCGTGCCTATACATCTCATTAAAAGGAGCCTTCTCCCGGAAGATATACAGCCATACATGGAGAGCCGTCCACGTATGAATCGGAGCAAGACATATCTGATTCTTCACATAGGAGTTCCTCCAGACCCTGGGGTTTTTCATCCGTGAAAAGGATTCATACTTGCGTTGGCCGATGAAAGATACAATTTCACCGTCCTCACCATAGGTTTTGATAATATGCTGGCGCAGGGGCTCCAGTTTGGAGGTTCGGCAACACCACCGGTTATCCCTGGACGGTGGACCGGAGACTTCAAAATCCCGCCAGAACTCATTGATAGATTCAATCCTGACGCACAAAAGCCCATATCGGTCCTGCACATCGCAGACATTC
Source organism: Methanospirillum hungatei (assembly GCF_020216685.1). Classification (GTDB taxonomy): domain Archaea; phylum Halobacteriota; class Methanomicrobia; order Methanomicrobiales; family Methanospirillaceae; genus Methanospirillum; species Methanospirillum hungatei_B. Next base: position 5,007 of record NZ_JAIWNS010000070.1, read on the forward strand.
TCTTCGGTTGATGGAAACTCAAGGCCGGTGTCGATATAGAGAATTGGTATCTTACGATAAGTATTCATCACGACAAGTAACGTTGCAAGACTGTCTTTCCCGCCCGAATAGGAGACAGACATAGGGAGATGCTCATACGGGCCGATGCTGTCCGCGATGAATTTTCCGGATGCTGCTTCAGCTTTTTTGAGCACGTCAGCATTTGCCTCTACGACATCATCCCAGGTTGCCTGGCCGGGTGTATATACGGAGGGGATATTTTTTCTAGTCTTCACCACCTGCCCCCGCTCCATCCGGTTTGCTTCTTCAGCATCCACCCGTGCCCTGCCAACACCGGCACAGATACCAGACGGGGTCATTAAAAAGACCTCATCTCCCTCCCTGACCGATGAGTCACAGGAGATAAGACCGGGAGCCAAGAGACTTCTGCCTTCCCTGATAGAAGAAAGCGCCCCTTCATCAATAACCATAAACCGCTTTTGTGGTTGAGCAATCAACGCCGCATCAGGACGGGGAAGAGCCTCCCAGCGACGTTCTCCGGGAAGATACCGGATAGCCCCGACTATCGCCCCACCCACGATTATCTCTTCCATCCGGTCATGATCCGGGACTTTATTCAGGAGAGCGATCTGGCCTTCCGGAATGATCGACATTCCAAACTGTTCTTCATATATCGAATTCACAAAGGCGATATCGTCGGGAAATGCCGGGCGTGCATCACCAGGAGGAGTCACCGGGACTGCTCTGGTAGCTGCCCCGCATGCACAACGCTCAGCAAGAACCGGCGTATGACACGAATCACACCAGTGAAGGAGAATTCTGCCGTGGTATAATCCACCCATATATCCCCAAATGTATGATCTAACCCTACATACTGGTTTGTACGGACCATTCCTTCAAACATCGGAAAACGCCGTTTTTCAAAAAAACAAGAAAGCTGATCGAATAAAAAATATTATATGATGCGGATAACCACCTCAGTTGATCACGATCTATCATGACATATCGAGAGGGTTTGGCATGGGTATGCCATTATGATGACCGGGAACAGGTGATACCATGATCCCGTTTATCGTCACTGCCTTTGTGGCTTTTCTGTTTTATCTGGTGTTGGTTGTTGGTTCCGGCTCTGTTCTCTTCTGGTCATGGGAGGAAATTATTGCAGGAGTCATCATCGGACTTGTCACCGGTGTTATTGCCCGGAAGATCTTCTGCAGGAGTGAGAATTACCGGATGTTACATCCCGTACGGCTCATCAGCATCCTGATATACATCTGTGGTCCCTTCCTTGTGGAACTGACCAAGGCAAATCTGGATGTTGCATACCGGGTTATTACCGGAAATGTCAGACCTGGGATAATCAGACTGCATTCAGGGATGAAGTCAGATCTGGCATTGACGATGCTTGCTCATTCAATCACCCTCACACCAGGAACATTGAGTGTTGACGTCGATGGAAAGAACCATGATCTCTTCATTCATGTTATTCATCTGGACGAAGGTGTTGAGAAAAAAGAGGCATTTGAGGCGGGAGAGATCTTTTCATACATGAATATTCCGGCCTGGATCCGGAGGATTGCTGAATGACAGATATCTTTATGATTGCTGCCCTGATTACGGCAGTGATCGTCTTTGGTGCCCTGGTAAGACTGATCCTTGGCCCGACAAACCCTGACCGGGTGGTTGCGGTGGATACCATCAACACGCTCACGGTGGCGGTGATGATTCTCCTCGGCGTTGTGTATCAGCAGTACATCTTCATCGATGTCGCCATCGTCTACGCCCTGCTCTCCTTTGTCTCCACCCTGTACATTGCAAAACATATCGGCGGTGAACTCTGATGATTGCAGATACGATTATTTTCATCTTTCTGATCATCGGTCTCTTATTCAATGCTCTGGGAGTGTTAGGGCTTCTCAGGTTCCCTGATGTGTACACACGGCTTCATGCTTCCACAAAAGCGACAACCTTTGGAAGTATCTTCCTCTGCCTTGGAGTGGTTGTGTTTGCAATATCCCAATACTTGGGTACCAGTGATTCCCAGTACCTCATGGTCATCACCCATACCATCATTGCAGTCTTCGCTCTTGCAATAACAAACGCTGCAGGATCTCATGCAATCGCCCGTGCAGCACACCGGAGCGGACAGAAACCAGACCCGGTTGTTGTGGATAAACTGACGGAGGCAGGGCTGTGATAGAGATTATTCATATCCTGGTTTTAATCGGCATCCTCATCACCGCTGCACTGATAGTCTGGCAGAAGAATCTCGTTGCCGCCGCGGTCACCTTTGCAGCGTTCAGTTTCCTCCTCTCGATTGAATTTTATATCCTCCAGGCTCCTGATGTGGCCATTGCCGAGGCAGCAGTTGGAGCCGGAATCTCTACTGCAATATATCTGATTGCGATCAGGGCCACCCATGACCAGGAGGTGACATGATGAGAACCAAGGTTGCATGGTTTACTCTTGTGGTTCTGGCAGGCAGTCTCCTGTTTGCTGCATTATCAATACCATTCGGAGACCCTGCGATGTCAGACATGGATGATTACTTTATCGCCCATGGTCAGGAACAGACCGGAGCAAATAACATTGTAACATCTATTGTGTTCGATTTCCGTGCCTTTGATACCCTTGGAGAGGCATGTGTCCTGTTTACCGCAGTCTTTGGAGTCTCGGTCCTTTTCAGACTTCGGAAAAAAGGGGAGGACTACGAATATGAGTGATAGTCTGAGTAAAATCATCCGGACAACGGCAGATGTAATGTTCTTATTTATCACGGTGTTTGGTTTTTACATCGTGCTTCACGGCCATTTAACACCAGGCGGGGGATTCCAGGGTGGTGCTGTTATCGCAACCGGATTTATCCTGTTGATAGTAGCCTATAAACTGGAGGACTTTCTGGGATGGTTCCAGAAGAGAACATTTCAGAACTGCGAGATGTCTGGTCTTGTCCTCTTTATCGGGACTGCTCTTGCAGCCATACCCCTCGGATACCTCTTCTTCATGAACTTCTTAAACGGAACCGGAGGTCTCTTTGGTCAGGCGGTTCCCTTTGGAATAAATCCGGGATTTTTGAATACCGCTGGTACGATTCCTATTATGAATATCGCCGTGGGGATTGAAGTGCTCGGGGGCCTTAGCATCATCATTTTGTATATGACAACTGGAATTCGATCTCACGAGGAGGGAGAATGATAGATAATCTTCCGTTCCTGGTCGTTGCAATTACCATCCTGCTCGGCCTGTATACTCTCCTTCTGAAAAAGGATCTCATTAAAATTATCATGGGGATATCACTCATTGAATCAGGAGTAAACCTCTTCCTCATCACTCTCGGGTACCGGTGGGACAGTATTGCACCCATCTTTACCGGAGCACCGTCCCTTGCCATGGTCATGCCCACGGTTCAGGCCCTGACACTGACAAGCATTGTCATCGGTGTTGCAACCCTTGCTCTGCTGCTCTCCATGGTGATGATTATCTACCGGTATTATCGGACAACTGACGTCCGTGAAGTCTCAAAACTGCAGGGGTAGAACATGGATATACTACTTGACAATCTTCCAGGACTTCTCATCGCAATCCCTCTGCTGGGAGCATTTTTAACCCCGCTCCTCTCAAGGGCAGGCGATTCAATCCGAAATGTCTGGATACTGCTCATCGCTGCTCTTTCATCACTCTGCGGCCTGATGGTTGCATCCCGGGTTTTAGAAACCGGGACGATTGTGTATGCATTCGGAGTTGACGCAATATCTCATGTTATCCCGCCGGACTCTGGAGGCATCCCCATCAGGATCATCTTTACGATAGATCCGATGAACGCCTTCATGCTCATAATCGCCGCAGTTGTGGGCTTTTGTATCACCCTCTACTCCCTCTCCAGCATGGAGAAGTTATCAGGAAAGGACGGGTTCTTTACCCTCCTCATGCTTCTCATCGCCGGTGTATATGGGATGATAGCAACGGGCGACCTCTTCAACTTCTTTGTCTTCCTTGAGATCAGTTCCCTTGCCGGTGCCGCACTTGTTGCCTACCGGATAGACAAGGGAGTTGCCGCAGAAGCCGGACTCAAATATGCAGCACTCTCAACCCTTGGGGGTCTGCTCTTTCTGGTGGGAGTCGGTCTTCTCTTTGCCCAGTATAATTCCCTCAATATGGCGGTTATCGCAGACCGGATGCAGATGACCGGACTTGATATCATCACATTTGTCCTGTTCTTTACTGCTCTTGCCATGAAGTGTGGAGCCGTTCCGATGCACTTCTGGACTCCGGACAGTTATGCAATGGCACCATCAGCAGTAACGGCATTCCTGGTCGTCTCATCCCAGGCAAGTCTCTATGCTCTCTTCAGAGTCTGTTTCACCCTCTACGGTGGTCAGATAAATACGCTGACCGTCGGATGGGTCATCATCATCCTTGGAGTGCTCTCGATGTTCGTGGGTGTCACGATGGCAATCCCGCAAAAGGATGTAAAGCGGCTGATGGCATACCACGCCGTCTCCCAGACCGGATACATGCTGCTTGGTGTCGGTGTCGGGCTTGCAGCTCTCTCCAGCACCTGCCTTTCCCAGAGTGTCGGGATGATGGCACTGAAGGGAGGACTCTTTCATATCATGAACCATGCCCTGTACAAAGGCCTTTTGTTCCTGACCGCCGGAGTCATCATGTACCGGTGCGGAACACGAAACCTCAACCAGCTTGGTGGGCTTGGCCATAACATGAAATGGACCATGATCTTCTTCATGATCGGTGCACTTGCAATCGCAGGAATTCCGCCATTTAACGGGTTTGCATCCAAGCTGCTCATCTATGAATCGACATTCCTGTTCAATCCCCTCCTGGCCGTCATTGCCATGGTTGTGAGTATCCTGACGCTGGCTTCGTTCGTCAAGGTCTTCCACTCCATGTTCATGGGACCAAAACTCCCCGAATATCAGGATGTCAAAGAGGCACCAACACCGATGCTCATTGCCATGGGAATACTGGCGGTTCTG
>NZ_JAIWNS010000071.1 GCF_020216685.1 Methanospirillum hungatei
GTCATCCTTTTTGGTATCTTCCCCCAGCAGGTTGTCGATACGCTGGTTGCTCCGGCAGCAACTGCCCTTGTGGATTATAAAGGATACCTTGCTGCAGTTCTCGGAGGTGCATAAATGATCGAGTCATTCACACTTTCCACCGGCTTTGGTTCGTGGAATGCCATTTTCTGGGTGATCGCCTTTGTTATCGCCTTCATCATCGGCTGGCTTATCTGGTCACGGGGTGAGAAGACGTATGATTCGAGTGCAGGAGCAACTGCCCCGTTCCTCTCAGGAAATGCAGAGCCAGAAAAAGAAGCGTTACATATCAGGGCCGGAAACCTCTACTGGGGATATACCGATGCCCTGTCGGGATACTATAAATTCGTAAAACCCTTCCATACCGGTAATCTCTCTGATTACTTCCTGGCGTACCTCTTTGTTACCGCTCTTGTCCTTATCGTGGTGGTGATCCTGAAATGAAACTCTCTCCATCATTTAACCGGTCGCTCTGGGTATTTCATGTAAATTCAGGGTCCTGTAACGGATGTGATATCGAGATCGTCGCAGCACTCTGCCCCCGGTATGACCCTGAGCGGTTTGGAATAAAACTTGTCGGATCACCACGGCATGCAGATGTTCTGCTCGTCACCGGCCCGGTCACCCATCAGATGAGAGACCGGGTAAAACGGGTCTATGAGCAGATGGCAGCTCCGAAGGTGGTCATGTGTGTGGGAACCTGTGGTCAGTCAGGAGGAGTGTTTTATGACTCCTACAATCTTGACGGACCAATCGACCAGGTAATCCCGGTGGATGTCTATGTGCCTGGCTGTGCACCCCGGCCCGAAGCAATAATATACGGTGTGGTGCAGGCGATTGCAAAACTTGAGCGACTTGAAAAGGAGGTGAGTTCATGAGAGCAACCATGACACCACAGGAACTGGCAGACCGGTTTGTCCAGAAATTCGGCAGCAGGGTGAGTAATATCCAGGTAAAGGAGCGGCGTGAAGGAGTGAAAAAACTCCCCCAGAAGACTGTGTGGATGACGGTTTCCCGTGAAGATCTCAATGATGCGGTTGCAGAGCTCATCTCCATAGATTATCCGCATCTCGGGGTTATCGCAGCTGCTGATAATGGTGACATGATTGACCTTCTCTACCATCTTCAGGTCTTCTTCGGAGGAAAACACGAGGAGATCTGTGTGGTGTTCACCGTCCAGGTTCCAAAATCAGATCCCCATGTACCCACGATATCAGGACTCATCCCCGGTGCTGTCTATTCGGAACGGGAAAAGCAGGACATGATCGGGGTGACCGTCGATGGCATTCCGGATTCACGGCGTATCTTCCTGCCCGACGACTTCCCTGAGGAGGTATACCCCTGGAGAAAGGATGAGAAGGGCATTCCCCCGTCCATGGTCAGAGAACTCTGGAAGGTTGATCGTCCGACCGACCGGCCTGTCCCCCCGGTATCAGAACCCGAACCGGTTGAGAAGAAAGAACCTGAACCTGCCAAAGAGGCCCCATCAGGAGGTGCGGCAGAATGAGTCAGAAAAAGGCACCCTATGAACTCCCCATCGGCCCGATTCATCCGGCATTAAAAGAACCGATCAATTTCACCTTTCAGATGAACGGGGAGGTTATTGAAAAGGTGGATTTTGCACCCGGACGGGCACACCGTGGCATTGAATGGATGGGTATGCGGAGAAACCCGGTTCAGATCCTGCACCTGTGTGATCGGATCTGTGGTATCTGCGGCGTTGCCCATGCACTTGTCTTTGCACAGGCGGTTGAGCAGATAGCAGATATTGAGGTTCCTGACCGGGCGTATTATGTCCGGACCATTATTGCCGAGTTCGAGCGGATCCAGTCTCATATCCTCTGGGCAGGAGTCGCAGCCCATGAACTTGGATTTGATACCCTCTTCTACCTTGCCTGGCAGATACGGGAAGAGTCAGTCGATGTGATCGAGTACATCACCGGGAACCGGGTCAATTATGGTATCATGATGCTTGGAGGAACCCGCCGGGACATTACCGCAGATATGTTCCCCCGTCTGGAGCAGGCACTCCGGTACTATGAAGGGCTCCTTGAGAAGATGGTCAACCTCTTCCTCAATGACAAGACCATTGCCATGCGGTGTAAAAATACCGGAATCCTGACAAAACGCCGGGCTTTGGAACTTGCAACGGTGGGACCCACCTCACGGGCATCAGGTCTTGCCATGGATGTCAGGATTGATTCACCCTATGCAGCATATGGGGACCTTGATTTTGATATCGTGCTTCCTGATGTGTATGACAGTGAAGGCAACGGGGATGTCTATGACCGGATCATCGTCCGTATCTTTGAGATAAAACAGTCGATTGACATCATCAGACAATGCATGAAGCAGATGCCTGAAGGCCCGGTCCTTGCTGAAGAGAAGTATGCAAAGCTGCTTATGAATCTGAAGAAAGCATCAGGCGAGGCATTTGCACGGGTTGAGGCGCCCCGTGGAGAGGATATGCACTATGTCAGGATGAATGGAAAGCAGGAAGCTCCCGAGATGTGGAAGGTCAAGGCATCCACCTACTCAAACCAGATGGCATGGGTGGAGATCCTTCAGGGAGAACAGATTGCAGACATTCCAATCATTGTTGCATCCATTGATCCCTGTATGTCATGCACCGACCGGGTAGCTGTTGTCGGTCAGGACGGGAGTGCAGGCATCATGACAAAGGAACATCTGCACCGGTTGTCTGTTCGGAAGACACGGAGGCTGCAGTCATGATTGGAGAGCTTCTCACCACAGGTGTGGGTGTTGTCCTTATCACCCTGTTTGGGATCATCGCCGGTCTGTTCCTCATGGGGGTTGACCGTATCTGTGCTGCACGAATGCAGATGCGGCAGGGACCTCCCCTGACCCAGCCCTTTACCGACATCAGAAAACTCCTCTGCAAGGATTCAATCGTTCCCGCGAATGCAATCCCGTCACTTTTCAATGCTGCCCCCATCGTTGCATTTGCCTCAGCAGTGACGGTACTCTTTTACCTTCCCCTGGGCAGCATCCTCCCGGTCGGGACCCCACTTCCCATGGTTGGTGAATATGGAGATCTCATCCTGATCATGTACCTCCTGACGGTCCCCGCCCTTGCCATGGTTGCCGGTGGATTTGCATCAGGATCCCCGTATGCAAGTGTTGGTGCCCAGCGTGAGATGGTGACCATGATAGCCTATGAGTTTCCCCTTGCGATTGCTATTGTCGCAATTGCCTGGAGACTTGCAGTCGCCGGGTTAGTCATGCCGTTCTCGGTAAACACGCTCGCTGCACATCCCATCTGGACGGTTGTGGGACCGGTCGGGATCATCGGCTGTATCCTCCTGCTTATCGTTCTGGCCTGGGTCACTCCTGCCGAACTTTCCCGGATCCCCTGTGATACTCCTGAAGCAGAGACTGAGCTGTGCGGCGGACTTCTGGTCGAGTACTCAGGACGAAACCTTGCTCTCTTCTCCCTCTCCATGGCGGCAAAACTGGTGGCAATGGCAGGACTTGCGGTGCTGCTCTTCTTCCCGTGGAATCTCTCTCCGGTTCTTGGATTGTCGGGAGTCATGGCAACCGGAGTAGATTTGGTTTTCTTCCTCCTGAAGGTGATTGTGGTGATGTTCTTCTCCGTATCACTCGTCCGGGTGGTTATGGCACGGTTCAGGATCAATACCGTCGTCTCCCTGTACTGGGGATGGCTCACGACCATTGGTCTTATCGGGATGTTACTCATCATCCTTGACGGGAGCTTCCTCTTCGGGGGGTGCTTCTCATGATTAAACTCCCCTCAGTTCCGATGGTGCTCCGCCAGCTCCTGAAAAAGCCGGCGACCAACTTCTTCCCGGCAAAAAACCTCCCCCCGACAATCACCGGATTTCTGGAGTCCGTGGCTGCAGGAAAAGCAACAATTCATCCGCCGATTCCAACACCGGTCAAATACCGGGGGAAGATCCTCTATGACCGGAACACCTGTATCGGGTGTAAAATGTGTATCAGGGTCTGTCCGGCAAATGCAATTGAGTTTATACCCGAGACGAAGAGAATCAGGATATGGGTAACCCAGTGTGTCTTCTGCAGTCAGTGTAATGACATCTGTCCAAAAGACTGCCTGCACATGTCTTCAGACTTCCTTTTAGCGACTGAAGACAGGTTTAATGAAAATTTGATTGTAGAATAATCTGATGAGAACCGGGATCAACCGGATAACTCATGCATCATTTTTTTCCTGGCGTCGGTAAGGGCAGGCCCGATGGATACCGGATACCTGGATGGATGCATCAGTCTGACCACGTCAGCGGGTATTGACTGCAAAGAAGCAATAACATAATCTCTGATATCCGGTAGTGGTCGTTTCTGCCGGAGAATGGCCCCATCACACAAAGCCAGGGTAAGCAGGGGGACAGAACCCGGAGTATCAAATCCGGCTGACGCGAGTTCAATACAGTCCCCGGCCATCATGCCCTGAGCATCAAAGGAGCGGTACACCTGCTTGATACCAGGAAGCGAGGTCTTGTCGGTATGGTCAGTCACCTTCATCCGCATCTCACAGGTGCCGGTTGTGTGCTCTATTGCTGATAATTTATATACACCGGCAATGGCAGGGGACTCATGACCGGTGACAAGCCTGGTCCCGACGCCATAGATATCGATCGGTGCTCCCTGCTCTTTTAGTGCGTATATGCTATACTCATCAAGATCTCCTGATGCGACTATCTTTGTCTCAAAAAGTCCTGCATCGTCAAGCATCTTTCGTGCCTGTTTTGAGAGCGAGAGCATATCGCCGCTGTCAAGTCGCACACCGGCCAGGGTTTTCCCCTGTCTTTTCATCTCCTGGCCGACCTTGATAGCATGAACCATCCCGCTTCTGATCGTGTCATAGGTATCGACGAGCAGGATCGTCGCGTTAGGAAAAACCTCTGCATACCGTCTGAATGATTCCAGTTCAGAGGGGTATGACATGACATAGGAATGGGCATGGGTTCCTTTCACCGGGATACCATATATCTTCCCCGCTTCCATATTAGATGTCCCCATACACCCCCCGATATATGCAGCACGTGAAGCAGAGAGTGCTCCGTCCGGCCCCTGGGCTCTTCTGGCCCCAAACTCCATGACAGCGTCAAATCCGGCAATCAGGCAGATACGCGCCGCTTTCGTTGCGATGAGTGAAGAAAAATTGATACGGTTTAATAGAGCGGTCTCAACCAGCTGACAGGAACCTATGGGGCCGCATACCCTGAACACCGGCCCGCCAGGAAAAACAACCGTCCCTTCATCGACTGCATGGACTGATCCGTCAAATCTCCAGTCTGATAACCAGGCAAGAAAGGCTTCATCAAAGATATGAAGAGACCTGATATACGCAATATCTTCCTTTGAAAACCGGGCATCCCGAAGAAATAAGAGCGCATCGTCTATTCCGGCCGCTACAATGTATTCACCCTGAAAAGGACAGGATCTGAAAAAAAGATCAAAGCAGGACTGATTATTAATGGTGCCCGATAAAAACCAGACATACATCATGGTCAGTTCATACAAATCGGTTAGGATTGGGGATTTCAGAGTACTCATATATTCATATACCTTTCTGATATCAGGTATGTCATCTCTCAATAAAATAGACCATTCGTCTGATTCTGAGTGTATCAGTGCAGAGAAACAGAAAACTGACAGATCGAAATATTGATGCGATAAGCACTTGAGATGATCACCTTGGTGATACAAGATGCACCTCCCCCCACTCATACCTCCCGCATCTATCACTCCTTATCTATCCTGCTCAGGAGTGATCAACTGCACGAATGCAGAGATACGGACTTTGGCACGCACATTAACCAGTTCTGAAACTGACGACATCGAACGGACCAGATCCCTGTACATCTGGGTCAGAGATTCAATAGCTCATTCAGTTGATGCCGGACACAAAGATCTGATGTGGAATGCGACCGATGTCCTAAGCGCCGGACACGGACTTTGTTTTGGGAAGTCTCACCTGTTTGTTGCCTTATGCAGGGCACTTGGGATTCCTGCCGGTCTGTGTTATCAGCGGGTGCGACGTGAGGATGGGAGCTGGGTGCTCCATGGCCTTGCTGCAGTATACCTCGAACAACTGGACAAGTGGATCCGACTTGATCCCAGGGGCAATAAACCGGGAGTATCTGCAGACTTTTCACTTGACAGGGAAAAAATTGCATATGAACCATCATATGACGGAGAATGGCTGGATCAGCATGTCTATCCGGAACCCTGGCAGGACATTACCCATCTGATTGATCTCTCACCCGGTGTTTCGGAGTTTATAGAAAATTCCGGGAGCATCAGATTTCCACCAGTCAATCAGGTCAGAATGCAGGGAATATCTATCTGCTCTACCTGATGCTCCGGCTATCGGTGATAGGGAAGACCCCTGATAATGGTAAATGCACGGTACAGCTGCTCATACAACAAAAGCCGTGCAATCTGATGAGGAAAGGTAAGAGCAGATAACGAGAGGATGATATCCGCTCCCTTCAGGCATTCCTTTGATAATCCATGAGGGCCACCTATGATAAAAACCAGCTGATATGGCCCTTCTATCTCGCAGCGTCGTATCACCTCTGCCAGTCCCTCACTGGAGACCTGCTTTCCGGCCCGGTCCAGAACAATAACATAATCAAGCGAGTCTATTCCGGAGCAGAGTTTCTCTCCTTCAAAAACACATGCCCTTTCAATGGTTGATGGATGAGAGTCAGGCACAGGCGCTTCTGGATATTCTGCACACTCTACCTGACAGAATAAGCTCATCCGTTTCGCATAGTCTGCGATGGCATCCCGGATGAATGGTTCTTTTATCTTTCCAATCGCACGGATTTTTATCCGGACCATCAGAAACCGGTATCCTCAAGTTTTTCATGCTTCTTATGCAGGTACTGCCATACCTTTTCCGATGAAATAAACCCGTCATCAAGACGATCAATGAGCTTATCGATCCTTCCAACCTCATGGAGGATACGATCCTTTTCAGGAGACTCATTTTCATCAACCAATGTGGAGATGATGGTCAATGGATTTCTGATCTGATCATTTAAGGCGCCCATATGAACCAGGTTATCTTCAAGTTGTTGGAGGAGCCGCTCCTGGTTCTGTTGAAATTCCACCTGCCTGGTGATATCACGGGCAATAATAAAAACCAGACTATTGTCGTGATATCTGATATCCCGTATGAGAATATCGAAAACGACCTGATCAGAGCTGGCCTCAGAGATATGCCCTGAAGAAACCGGAAATGACCATTCAAATCTGGTATCCGATCCCACCGGATGATCCAAGATCCGCTGAAAAAATCCATGGAGAGATGATGAATACCGCATATCAATCAGAGCTGCAAGATGAGACAGATCCTGACCGATGAATGACCCACGATCTTTCTCAAAAATGTTTGAAAATGCCTGGTTGCAGTCCACAATTTTTGTTCCGTCTAATACACAGATGGCATCCTGCGCTTGTTCAAACAGAATTCTTATTCGCTCTTCTGCTTCTGCCAGTTCTTCCTGGGTCCGGGCAAGTTCATCCTGATGTTTCCGAAGTGATGAGGCGGTGTTATCGACTGCCTGTACCAGCGGAGTCAGCTCTGCCGGCGTATTTGGGGGAATGCGGGGTTGACAATCAGGACTTTGTGATGAATCCAGGATATTAGCAATTCCGTGGAGATGAAAAAGCAGATATCTGCGATAATAAAGAATGAGGCCGGCGAAGAAAAGACCACACAGAATGGCGGTGGTGAGGATCAAAGAGAGGATTAATGAGGATGTATAGGGAGTTCTGAATGGTATTTCAGTTTTCACAAGGTATGCAGGATTGTCCCGAATGTCTGAAATGACGCTGTATATAATGAACGTCTGACCGGTTGGATCCAATTCTGCATACGTTCCGACAATCTGAAATGGAAATACCGAATTATTAGATATCTCCATAATCCTGTCTTCATCCAGATATCTTCCAAAAATGAGATATCCTTCCTGCGGGCCGGTCTCATCACTCCGATAGATCCCTTGAACCGCGATAAGGACCGGGCCGGATTTCAGTGGGATGATCCCGGTAATCGGATCAACCAGATAAGGATCGGTAAGAAGCTCGTATCGTGAGAGCAAATCATATAAATCGTCAGGTATGGAAACTGCTGATTCTTTTTGAGGATCATACCCCTTCTGGAAGACAACTCCCCCGGTTTTATTAATAAAGATGGCGAGATCAAGTTGTGACGCTGAAAACGTTCCTTCCTGAAGATTTGACTGGACATACTGGTCGTTTCCATTCTGGACAAACTGATAGGTATCATCCCATACCCCCCAGTCATGGGTAAATATGGAAAGGCTCTTCTCCTCCATCTTCAGGATTTGAACAACCTTTTCTGCGACTTCCGGAGCAGTTGCACGTTCTGCATCAGTAATTCCCTGCATGACCGTGAAATGCGATACCAATAATACTCCGGAGATGAGCAGAACAGAGAATATAAGAGTTGCCAGAATAAGGTGACCAAATACAGACTGTCGCATGAGGGAGGGTCTCCAGGATGAGTAACAATTGCTATTACATATTTTTGTTACCAGCCGTTAAGGTTATGCTGCATCACCAGAGAATGAAAGCATGAGTTCAATGACAGAAAAGGAGATCAACACCGGCGACCAGGCTCCGGATTTTTCACTCCCGGATCATACCGGAACCATGCATACTGCTGTTTCATACCGGGGCTCATGGTACATCCTCTACTTTTATCCAAAAGATAACACAACGGCCTGCACCGCAGAGGCCCTGGCGTTCTCAGCAGTCTATGAAGAACTTGCAGAACTTGGAATTCCGGTTATCGGAATAAGCCCTGACACCATGGAAAGTCATAGGAAATTTATCGAAAAGCATGATCTCAGGATAACATTACTTGCCGATGTAAACCATGAGGTCATCGAGGCATATGGGGCATGGAAACTGAAGAAGATGTACGGGAAGGAGTATATGGGTGTCGAGCGTTCAACCTTTCTTATCGATCCGAATGGAATCATCCGGGAGATATGGAGAAAGGTGAAGGTGAAAGGTCATGTTGAGGCGGTGACCAGCAGACTTCGTGAACTCAAAGCCGTCACACCTTAAAAGACTTCAACCCCGTCATCCAGTGGTTCAATAAGACGCTCCCCGGTGTAGGCATTAATCTCGACTATCTTTTTCCCCTTGATCTGCCACACCGGAACATAGAGCTCACGAAGCTCCAATGAGATATTTTCCGGTTCAGGAGCCAGATTCTTCTCTTCATAGAAGATGGCATCACCTTTTACCTGTCTTATCCTGACTCGTTTTGTCATAGAACTGATGAGATGACTGGTAATCTTCTTCTCTGCTTCCGCGTGGGATATCGAGGGCCTGGATATCTCACTCCCTTCCGGGATCTCCCGCCGGGTAATGGTATCTCCTTCAATATCAGTAAGCGCGCCATTGATGGCATTCATCGCCCCTGAACCAGTCCCGTCAAACTGGATATTCTGATCCTTATACCCGGCACTTCCCCTGCAGGTATACTTAAACATCCAGTACGGAAGGAACCGGAGGGTAGCCACTCCGGGGATACCGGCCTTCTCCTCAGCCTCGTCGCGGTGAATACGGACCGGAAGATGAGGGATCCTGATGCCGCCTTCAGACTCGTGATGAGTCCGCGCTTTGTATGAACCAGTCTCTTCACTGCCATCAAGGGGAAGAACCAGGGTCTTTCCCAGGACCCGGGCAAGCACCGCTTCACCGGCATACATCGCAAACTCTTCCGGGTACCAGACAATACAATTATCTGCCGTAATTGAAGGATTAAACGTCACCAGAATCTTTTCGCAGATCTTCTCTTCCTGTCCGACACGGATGGTGTACTCGGTTTCAGAGTATGAATCTGCCGCATCCGGATCATCTGAACACATGACCAGAAGATAGGTATTATTCCTGATTGCAGACAGATCCAAGGGTGCTGGTGCAGTATGGACGTCAAATCCCGCTGCCTTTAGGATGTCTGAAACTGCACGTGATGCCTTTTCCCTGGTTCGCTGCTCCATACCGTACTGTATACCGTCCAAAAAAAGAATATTTTTCTATCTCCGGGCTCGTACAATGAGTCATGAGTGAATTCCTCAGGTTTGTCAGTCACCAGATTGAGGATTTTGCTATGCAGGTCACATTCAACCCTGTTGAGGGTACCGGGACTGTTGTGTATAATCTCTCACTCGTGCGTATCCAAGACCTTGAGCAGACAATATCAGTGTTTCGCGCAACCTGTGAAGCAGGAGTGTCACCAAGCAGCCTTATCCGGATTCTCTATGAGGGTGAAGAACAGGATGGATTTGTGATACCAGAAAAATTCTGCGGCATCCTCACCCTGTGTAGTACAACCCTTGACGGCCTTCTCCTCCAGCGGGGGATACCCTCCAATCCAATCGGCGGTGGTGTTATAGAAGTTGCAGAGAACATCCCCAAGCGGTTTACCCATCTGATAAAATACGAATATACTACGATAGATCCACTTCAGGTGCTGGTGTCCCAGGAGATAACATCAGTCCACCAGGTCATGAAACATGGTAACGGGAGTATTCTAGGGAATATCCGTGAATGCCATATGGAAGCGGAGGATGATGTGGAAGAGGTTCTTGATGAACTGACTGAAGGTTATTTTACCGGCATACTGGACCTGGGTCTGCCAAACACTCCCTGTCTTGGAGTGGCTGTGGATCCCCAATACATGGGACTTGCAGCTCTTGGGGGTACCAACTGGATGGCCGCACTCAGGGAGGAAGGAGTACCGGTGACCATGCAGGCAATGAAGGGTCTGTGTGACATCTCAACCATGGAATTTGTTTCACAACTCTAGAGAAAGTCATAATGCGTATGTTTTTATTCATGAGGAGGAGATGAAATTACATGCAGCCAATCCCACTCGTAAACCCGGATGTCAGGGACTGCTCTGAACTTCTCACGGTAATGGCAGACCCTGACTGTAGAACCGGGGGGCCGGCATATGAGATGTTCAGGGGGCTTTATCAGAATGATCCGGATAAAAAGTGGCTGGAAGAGCACCAGATCAGGTATGATATAACCAGGATTCCCGGACAGGTGATCTGTGGAGAGTGGATAAAAACCAAGGGTCATTATCACCAGCCTGCTCCGGACGGGTATGCATTTCCTGAGATATATGAAGTGCTGGAAGGGGAGGCACTGTACCTCCTCCAGAAGATTGATCTCTCGGATATCATCCTGGTACAGGCACGAAAAGGAGACCTTGTACTGATCCCACCCGGATATGGGCATGTCACCATCAATCCGTCAAAAGATATCCTCCTTATGGCAAATCTGGTCTCGTCTGCATTTACCAGCGAATATCTTCCTTTTGAGAAGATGCAGGGAGCAGCATATTACCTGTTCGCCGATGGAAGACGAGAGAGGAACCCACGGTATCCGGAGACGATCCCGGAGTTGCGTGAGGTAACCTGCTATGGAAAACCGCTCCCGAAACCTTTTCCACAACAGGCACTCTACTCCTGTGTGGGAGATGAAAAGAGCCTGGCCTTTCTGAATAAACCCGGCTCGTTTTTGAAAGAGTATCAGGATCTTTATCTTTTTAAGTGAGGTGCGGGTCGCTGTTTATGGCCTGCCCGATGAATTTTTTCCATTACCCTCTGTTCCTCAGGGCTCTTCGGTTTCCACTCCTGTTTTTCAAGGTTGGTGATGGCCTCATCAATAACCGCATAGGTCATCCCCAGTTCATCTTCATCGGTCTGATTATGCCATAGTCCTGCGGACGGGGTTTTTTCTATTATCTTTTGAGGGAGGCCAAGATGCCGTGCAAGATCCCAGACCTGAGTCTTAAGGAGGTGCATGATCGGCTGGACATCTGCCGCGTTATCACCAAACTTTGTGCAATACCCGAGGAGATATTCAGTATAATTGGAGGTCCCGCAGACCAGCCGGTTCATCTGGTTTGCATAATAATACAGGATCGTCATTCTGGTCCTGGCCATGAGATTCCCGACCAGGTACGAACTCTCAATAAAGTCAGGCATCTTTCGGTACTGATCAATGATCGGTCCGATGGATATCGTCATTACCGGGATATGAAGAGATTCTGCGATGAGGCGCACATCGGCAGCATCTTCTGAAGAAGTAACTGCAGAGGGGAGAAAAAACCCCTGCACCATATCGGGCCCCACTGCACGAACACACAGGGCTGCAGCGACCGCTGAATCGATACCGCCTGAAAGTCCGATAACAAAGCCTTTTGAAGAGCCTGATGTGAGCACATCCTGAAGAAGCGTAATGATGGAATCCGGATCCGGAGAGTTGCCTGTCATACCTGCTCAGTAGATTATCAGAGGAAGAAAAAAGAGTGCCTGATCAGCCGGCCCTATGCAGATGATCTCTCTCAAGGTCACATAGGCGATCCTGGTACCTGATAAGAGAGAACGGAACGGAGGGGTGATTTCTGGTAAGAGAAGACAGGAAGGTATGAACATCAGTATCAGGATATGCCTCATTTCCGATAGGGATGTTCATATCAGGTGCAATAAGTCGCAGCTCGTCAAGAGGGATCTCACGAAAGGGCCTTAGGCATATAACCGGCGAGATGTCAGGATCATGAAGGATTGAAGTACAACTCCCCGAAAGCAAAGCGCCTAGTACCAGTTCTGCCTCTTCATCAAGCGTAGTGCATCTGACAAGACGATCTGCCCCGGCCATCCGGACACAATCCCTGATACTTCGGCCCTGTATTTCTTCTGTTCTGATGGTGATGGTTGAGGGGAGATGAGGGAAGATCTTAGAAACGTCAGGGCAATCGCACCCATTGTACAACAGAACGAGCTCCATCCCCGGCCGTGTTCCAATTACCTGGCCCAGAATAGAGAGAAGAGATAAACAAGCCTGCCCCTCCCATATGATAGCAAGAACAGGTTTTTTCCCCAGTCCTCCATCAAGCCGGATACTTCGCTTTACTCTGACCAGAACATCAGCGGTAAGATGGACTGCGCACAGATACCGGCCTGAATACCGCTGATGAATGATGGACGGTGTCCTGCATCTTACACAGGGTTCACGGGTATGGATCATGCTCATAGAATGGTATCCAAAATTTCTGATCGTCTATTACAGGTTTTCCTGCGATCAGCATGAACTCTTGGACAAATCTTTCGAATCTGGTGGCAAATTTAGATCTGATACGATGCACTATAACATACCCGGATTATAAAAATATATGTAAATGGACCTTTCTGCAGACCATATCAAATCCCTTCATAAATATGAACTCCGCGTTCTCCAGTCAATTGAATATCTCATGAGCAGGTATTCCTGGGTACCGGAAGAGGAACTGGTCCGCAACTCCCGCCTTTCTGCAAATGAAGTCCACTACAGACTTTCAAACCTGATGGAGAAGGGCATGGTTAAGTATTCACAGGTCCCGTATCCTGGGTACTGCCTTATCTTTAACGGATATGATATCCTGGCAATATCCCATCTGGTGAAAAAGGGGATTATCAGTTCACTTGGGTCCTGTATCGGTGAGGGCAAGGAGTCACGAGTCTATGAAGCGCTCGGAACCGGCCCGGTTATCCTCAAACTGCACCGGATAGGACAGCGATCATTTCAGACGGTGCGGCGGGGAAGAAACTACCTTCCTGAAAAACAGCATTGTCCCTGGGTCCTTGCATCACATTTCTCTGCCGAACAGGAGTACCTTGCCTTGTGCACGCTTCAGAACCATGTCAGGGTTCCAACGCCCCTTCTGATGAACAGAAATGTCATTGCAATGACCTATATCGCAGGTGACCGGTTATCAGACAGTACGCTTGAAAATCCGCAGGAAGTTCTGGACGAGATAATTGCCCAGGTCCGGGCAGCATACATCCGTGGCTACATCCATGGTGACCTGTCAGAGTATAATGTGATGTTTGACGGCGAAGAGATCTGGATCATCGACTGGCCACAATGGGTCTCACCCCATCATGAAAATGCATCCGAAATCCTGGACCATGATCTTGAGACCATCACAAAGTTCTTCCACCGGCGGTACCGGATCTCTTCTGATATGAATGAAGTCAGGAGTCTGGTGACCGGGTGCTGATATTCGGAATCGATCTCATAACCGGATCTGTCAGATCCCGGACCGTCCAGCCAAAATATGCTTTGGTACTACTCAAGGACGGCGATATTCAAAAAGAACTCTCAGTCTCGCTGCACCGGCTGGTACGGCTGGTTCACCGGTATCAGCCAGAGATCCTTGCAGTTGATTCGGTCCAGGAGATCGCACCCCACACACAGGATCTCTATCGGTTTCTTGAGCAGCTTCCGTCAAAGACAAAACTGGTCGCAGTGACCGGCGGAGATCGTCAGGTCGGACTCATCCAGGTCGCTGCACGGTATAATATCACCTTTGATCGGTTTGATCCCTTTGCAGAAGCCCGTGCCGCAGCCCAGGTCGCCTTTCATGGGGCTGGTGTGGAAGTTGTTGCCTTTGAGAAGGAGACCGAGATCACCATAACCAGGAACAGATCTCCAGGGAAAGGTGGCTGGAGCCAGAACCGGTATGCACGGAAGATACATGGGAATGTACTCCGGTATGCCCGTGAGGTGGAACAGGACCTGCAGAGCCGGGGCCTTTCCTACTGGAAAAAAGAGTTCAAAGCCTTTGGCGGTG
Source organism: Methanospirillum hungatei (assembly GCF_020216685.1). Lineage (GTDB taxonomy): Archaea > Halobacteriota > Methanomicrobia > Methanomicrobiales > Methanospirillaceae > Methanospirillum > Methanospirillum hungatei_B. The sequence goes on from NZ_JAIWNS010000071.1 coordinate 14,693, forward strand.
TATCCAGGGTAACCTTTCATGTCAGGGAAGACCGTGACCAGATCCCGGTATCATCCTCGCGGGGTGGTGACGTTCAGATCCGCCTGTCTGGAAAACGTCTTGACAGGATCCAATACCGGCCCCTTACCGCACGGCCAAAGTATCTCATCGTGGGGATCGATCCCGGTACTACCATCGGGATTGCAGCCCTTGACCTGAACGGAGAACTGGTCAAAGTCCAGAGCTCACGTCAGATGACCATGGCGGATGTCATCGAGCTGATCTGGTCCCTGGGAAAACCGATTGTTGTTGCGTCAGACGTCGTCCCCATGCCCTTTACCGTCGAGAAGATCCGTCGTGCATTTCAGGCGGTCCCCTATACCCCGCGTCAGGACATTTCTGTTGAGACAAAGTATGAGCTCGCCGGTAAGTATGGCTATGGGAATGATCATGAACGTGATGCCCTCACCGCTGCTGCTGAAGCCTACAAGTACTGGCGACATAAATTTTCAGGAATACTCAAACGGGTCCCCCCCGGTGTTGACCTGGATGAGGTCCGTGCCGGGATTATCCGCGGGCAGTCGCTTGAGAGAATCCTGACCGAAAGAAAAGAGCCGGTCCGGATCGCCCAGGAGAAGAAACCAGAAGTCAGTCTTGATACGACAGACGAGCGGGTCAGGATACTGGACGGGACGGTAAAAGATCTGAGAGTCCTGGTATCAGATCTGCAACAGGAGATATCAGCCCTGAAGCGCCAAAACCAGGTATTATCAAAGAAGATAGCAGGGATGAAGACAGAGCGGCAAAAGGGAGTCAACGCTGAACCAGAGATCATGAAACGGGATCAGATCATCGCTAACCTCAAGCACCGGCTCAGGCAGGAAGAGCGAAACAATAAAAAACTGCAGCGACGGCTCAAGCGGATGAAGGAGACGACGGATGAACTGAGGCCACAGGGAACCAGGGCGATAAAAGTTCTCCCTGACCTGTCACGTGAGAGTGTCCGTCTGCTTATCGAACGGGTCGGCATCCAGCCCGGGGATATCCTCTATGTCAGGACTCTTGCCTCCTGGGGAAAGGGGATTGTTCATGATATTGCGCGAAATGGTGTTGAAGCGGTTATTGTAAACGAAAAAGCAGCAGATACTCTGAGCAATGAACTCCGTGATGTGTTCCTGCATGAGAACCTGCCGGTTGTGGTTTCAAAAGATATGCAGGTCCAGGTCAAAGGAGATATGGGAACCTGTGATGAAGAAAAATACAGCGAGGCACTTGATGACTGGGCCATTGAACATGATAAGTTTCTGAAAGGGAAGAGCGAGGAGATGCTTGAGTCTTTGATGAAGGAGTACCTGGCAGAACGTGAACGAAAGGTCAGGTAACCATGGACGACCGTGCCCTTCTGGATATCATAAGACCGGTATGCGGGAATGATACCTGCTCTGATGATTGTGCCATACTTCCCCTTCCCTGCGGGACACTGGTCACATCCACGGACATGCTTCATGAACGCTCTGACTTCCCTGCCGGGATGACCGGGTGGCAGATCGGATGGATGTCGGTTGCGGTTACCATATCAGATATTGCCGCAATGGGAGCAGAGCCCCTGCAGATCGTGCTTGCCATTGGTCTGGATACTGAGGAGCGTCTGGCAGAGATCGTCCTGGGTGCACAGGCCTGCTGTGAGGCATATGGGGCTGTGTATGCCGGCGGAGATCTTGACGCCCACTCAGAACTTACCCTCGTCTCAACCGGAGTCGGGATCATCAGGGATGGAGAACCGGTCAGGAGGGCTGGTGCAAAACCGGGAGATATCATCTGTGTTACCGGCACCCTTGGACGAGCCATTCTGGGCCTTACGGGAGACAGCCGGTTCTGGAAAGATCTCTGTGAACCACAGCCACGAGTCAGAGAAGGGACTCTTGCCAGACTGGCAGGTGCAACGGCAATGATGGACATCAGTGACGGACTTGCCATATCCCTTTATGATATCGCTGCAGAATCACATGTGGGAATGGAGATATCATCCGGACAAATCCCACTCCCACCGAACGCAGATATGAACCTGGCATTAGACGCCGCATTGTATGGGGGAGGGGACTTTGAACTGCTCTTTTTCATTTCAGAAGAAAATATAAAGAACCTGACCTTTCCTGTAACACAGATCGGCCGGGTATCAAAAAGCCTTAAAATTACAATGGACGGGATGAAACTCCCGAAAAAAGGGTACCTTCACCACTGGTAAGAATATCGCCAGTAGTTCCAGTTATTGGAGAAATATGTTACTCCCTGATAGAGGGAATCATAGACCCTGGCTATGTAGAGATTCTCTCCAATCTTTTTGAAATAGGGGAATGCCTCCTGGACTTTTCCCATTTTATACAGGGTCTTTCCCATTCCATAGAGTGCATCCCGGTTATCAGGGTTCAACTCAAGGGCTTTTGAAAAGTCTTTATATGCATTATCCAGGAGATCAATCTTCTGATATGCAGCACCCCGGTTCACGTAATACACCGACTGATTTGGATCAATCTTCAACGTCTCATTAAAGGCATCGATGGCACCGTAATAATTACCCTGCTGAAATCGTGCAAACCCGAGATTTGTCCATCCTTCAGTACTTTGTGGAGAGATCCTGACTACCTGTGCATATGCATCCTCACTGATCCCATATTCACTTGCAAGATCAGCGGCATACCCTTTTCGCATCCAGGCAATCGGAATATCAGGGTTTTCTGCGATTGCCCGATCATAGTAATGAATTGTATCATATGCCTGGTTTAACTGACGCATGACCTCTACCAGATACTTGAATGCGTCTTCTTTCATCGGATTTATCTGAAGGGCCGTCTCGAATGCTTCCTTTGCAACATCATACTGTTTATTCACCGCTGCTACATCACCGAGCAGGTACCAGGCATCATACGAGTACGGAGCGAGTTTGGTTGCACGGG
>NZ_JAIWNS010000291.1 GCF_020216685.1 Methanospirillum hungatei
TATTTCCTGGAAAAACGGGACATAAAGAACGATGAGAATAATGATGAGTTCACTGGCAATACCAGCCCATACCATTCTGTTTGTAAAAAACCCGATTTTAAGAATAGAACTTCGTTCTGTCCGGTGTGCAAGAACATTTCCAATCTGGGTGGTCACAACTGCTGCAAGAGCCATTCCTACCGCAGAGTGATAGAGAGGGCCTTCTGCAGGCAGATCGAAAATTATTCCCCAGTATCCGTTTGTCCAGTACTGATATAAAAAGGCAGACATCACAGCAAAGCTCTGTATCGGTCCAAGCCAGAGGTAAGACCGAAGAAGAAGTGACCGGGTGATGACATGCTCTCTCAGGTTCCTGGGCGGTTTATCCATGATCCCCGGCTCAGGCGGTTCAGACCCAAGAGCAAGGGCCGGGACGAGATCGGTTCCAAGATCGATGGTAAGAATTGGCATCACATCAAGAGCCAGTGGGATTCGTCCCTTGCTGAATGCAAAGAGGATAAACGGAACCGCCTCAGGGGTATTACTGGTGAAGATATAACCAGTGAACTTCTTAATATTGGCGTAGACTGCCCGGCCTTCCTCTATAGCATTGACGATGGATGCAAAGTTATCATCGGTAAGGACCATGTCTGCAGCCTCTTTCGCAACATCAGTCCCTGATATTCCCATTGCTACCCCGATATCCGCTTTTTTTAAAGCAGGTGCATCATTCACCCCATCTCCTGTAACAGCAACAATCTCCCCGGATTCACGCAAGACTTCAACTACCCTGAGTTTATGCTCAGGGGCGACCCGTGCAAAGATAACCTCATCTGACAAGGCCTGTTTGAGGTCATCATTATCCATCTGATCAAGTTCCACCCCGGTGATGATGCGAGGAGTATCACCGGTTATTATCCCGATACGCCGGGCAATACTCTTAGCCGTAAGGCCATAATCACCGGTTATCATGATAATCCTGATACGGGCATGATGGCATTTTTTCACGGCCAGTGCAACTTCAGGACGGGGTGGATCCATCATCGCAACAAGGCCGAGGAATGTCATATTATGCTCCACATCTTCAGCATTTTCCGGAGTAATATCGCCGGTGAGATTTTTCCGTGCAATTCCCAGAACACGAAGTCCTTGTTCGGCAAATGAGTCATTGACCTCCATTATCCGGGCTCTTTTCTCTTCGGTTAACAAAACCGATTCTCCATTCTCCATAATAGTTGAGGAGATCTCAAGGACTGCCTTTGGAGCACCTTTCAGGTAACAGATGAGAGAATTTTCTGCAAGATGCAGGGTACTCATGCATTTTCTTCTGGAGTCAAAGGGAAATTCCCGAACCCGTGGGGAGCGATGGTTCTCCTCTTCATAATGAATCCCGGACTTTCCTGCCGCAACAAGGATTGCAGCTTCGGTTGGATCACCAAGTATGGTCCACTGGGGATTTGCAGAATCAGGAGCTATAAGTCGTGCATTTGAACAGAGAACACCGGCTCTGAATAATTCTCTCAGAGCATCCATACTCATCTGATTCACCGGTTTATCAGGGGTAACCTCCCCTTCCGGGCCATACCCCACTCCGGTCATCGAAAAGAAAGCACCTGGGATCCATATCCGGGTAACGGTCATCTCATTCTGAGTCAGTGTCCCGGTTTTGTCAGTGCAGATGACACTAGTACAGCCCAGAGTCTCCACCGCTGATAAGCGTTTGATAAGGGCATTTCGTTTTGCCATCCGTTGCGAACCCCGGGCAAGGGCAAGGGTGACCGTCGGGAGTAATCCTTCAGGAACGAATGCAACAATCATCCCGAGAGCAAAGATAAAACTTTCAGCAAGGGTTACGGTTGTCAGAGTTATGAGCATGAGAAAAAAAAGAATCCCGATACTGACCGCAACGATTGTGACCATCCTGGTGACATGGACCATCTCCTGCTGCAGGGGACTTTTCTCCTCTTCTATCCCCTGGGTGAGATGAGCAACCTTTCCAAATTCGGTGGCCATTCCTGTGGTTGTCACCAGCGCAAGCCCTGTCCCGGATACCACATTGGTTCCTGCAAAGACCAGGTTCTGATACTCAATCTTTGAGATATCTGTCTCATATGATGGATCGGCAGTCTTCTTTACCGGATGGGACTCACCTGTTAACGTGGACTGATCTATCCTGAGCTCTGATGCTTCCACCAGCCGGCCATCTGCAGAGATATGATCCCCTTCTGCAAGTACCATAAGATCACCGGGAACCAGATCTTCAGCAGCAATCTCGATAGTGACACCACTCCGAATAACTCGGACCCTGACGGGAAGAAGCTGCATCAGTGCATCCGCAGCCTTCTCAGCTCTGAACTCCTGCCAGAAGGAGAAAAGACCATTGATGATATTTACCATCCAGACCGCTGCTGCAAGCTGTGGCATCTGTGCAATCAACGCTACAATCCCACCAGTCCACAGAAGAATTGCCATAAGATGTGTGAAGTTGGCAAGAAAACGAATATAGACTGATTTTTTCTTCGAACGAATCAGAGTATTTTTTCCATAAATCGTGAGACGATTACGGCATTCTGCAGGATCGAGCCCGGAGGGGCCGGACGAGTACCGGGAGTATATCTCCTGAATAGAGACTGCATAATCCGGTTTTGAATGCTCTTTTGTCTCCATGATAGCTCATGATGGGACGTATGATATGCTGCTGTGCAGATATATGCTGAATGATACCTATGAGATAATAAAAAGAACTGATAGTCTAATTGGCCTTATGTAAAAAATTGCTAATTTTGTTTTAAATAAATTTTTATTTTAAAATATCCTTGTAAATCAGAATGCCGGACGAACCAATCAAAATATTACATTCATCTTGTCATGGAGGAAAGAAATCAGGTATGAACAGAATAAACCGATTGCAACTCTGATTGGATATTAACATGAAGAAAAAAACATATTCTTTCTGTACCTCAACCAGATAAATCGAGGTTTTTTTAAAAATTAAGTTGATTCTGATATTTATAAGGAAGTATCGGGATATCTTTAAGTGAGGAGATGAACCACCACGGAAACCGAACGATTGAACCTGTAGACGGATAAGCAATGCCAGGAGCGACCTGATGTATGAGTCAACTTTTCGGCGTGCCGGGTATCTGTGAAGGGGTTTGTCTGAAGATACCTCATACCCATCGGATGCGTTCGTGATCGTATA
>NZ_JAIWNS010000072.1 GCF_020216685.1 Methanospirillum hungatei
CTGATATCGAGCATGAACTGGAATGAGAACTCAGCCTGCTTTAACCGGGAGGCGGGAGTCATCATCCACAGCAAAGATGCCGCTTCATACTTTGCCTCCGTCTTTCTGCTGGACTGGGCAGGAAAAAAAGAGCGAAAGCCGGCCAGGAGTCTTCCCGGAAATGACACCGGGGTAATCCAGATGGTCACCCTGGCAGGAGTGCTGATCTTTTTACTCCTCCTCTACCGCCGGTATCACCGGTGATCAGAGATGTTCTATGAGGAACACGAAGACCAGGTAATACAGGGCAACCATCAGCATCAGGACCCCGGCTATCCGGTTGATGAGCAGGTGATGCGTGGTGAAGAACCTGATACAGGTCCTGCTCCTCTCCAGAGACAATGCTGAAAGGAACAGGAGCGGACTTGCCATTCCAATCCCAAAGAGGACAAAATTGACAAAATTTGCGATAAAATCTGCAGTCGTCGTCGATATCGCAAAGAGCAGGATGATAGAGCCTGGATTGCAGGGAAGAGCAACCAGTCCGAAGAATGCCCCAAACAGGATTGCAGTAATGTAGGGGGTTTTTCCAACCGGCGTTGATATCATGGGAAAAAACCGGCTGATGTCAAATCCGGCAATCATGGCAATACTCATGATCGCAAGGATGCCATAGATGACCGGCCCGAGTATCTCAATGACATCTCCGGTGGACATTTTGAGGATGGCCACAAAAAGAAGGCCAAACGAGAACATCGCAAGCAGCACTCCCGCCGTTACGGCAAGGCCCAGAGTGAGAGTCCGGCCCCCTCCGGTCTTTGTCCGCCCAGCAAGGAATGCCAGGTACCCGGGGTAGAGCGGGAGGACGCACATGGCTCCAAGCGGCGTATAAAGGCCTGCCAAAAAGGAGATGACCCAGGTTTCAGGAGTGATATCCATATTATGAGCAGAGCTCGTCCAGTGCCCGCTTCAGGACATCAGCACGAAAAACCCCGTCTTCAAGATAGGTGGCCGTCTTGTCACAGATGATGATAGTCTGGGGGATTGACTGGATGAATCCCGGCCCATAGGCTTTGATCAGGCTTCTGGTCACATCAGTCGGGGCCGCGGTAAATATCCCCTTGAAGTTGTTTGACTCCTGGTGGCGCTTGACTTTTGCGACATTATCATTGGGATCCACATCAAGTGCCACGACCACGAATTTATCCGGATATGCAGTCAGTAATTTCGTGGATTCCAAAAGCTGCATGGAACAGCCCGGACACCAGACGGCAAAACTATGGATGATAACCGGCTTTCCCTGCTCAGCAAGATCTTTGATGGTGAACCGCTCCCCTGTTGCAACATCGGTCATGGATGTTGTAAGCCAGGCAAGTTCAGGAGACGCTGTTTCAGAATATGCAATTTCAGGTGATTCCTCACTTGCCAGACACCCTGTACACAGCAGGGTCATGACAAGGAGACCGAAAGTGACCGGGAGTATTGTCCGGTGATAACTCATGCAACATCATCTGAGACTCTTTGTTCATATACTTCAAGGAAAAAAGGGGAGTTACCTGACCGGCATCAGGAACTGAATGAGCAGGGCACATAAGTAGGTTACGATTCCAAAGAGAATCTGCGGGACGGTATACCGCTTGAACACGGTTTTCACATCATCGCCGGTTGTCCGGTGTAAGAGCCAGAAATAGGGATCGGTTACGAAACAGATGAGACCCGCACCACCGATGATCATGAGGAACAGGGCAAGCGGGTTTAACATGGATGGAATAACCGTCGTCGCAAGGACCTGGGCAGTCAGGTACGACGTAACAATTCTGGACCCTTGGGCTGTCTGAATCAGAGCGGCGAGGACGAACGGGAAGAGGAATATCGGCAGGGATGTTGCAAGCAGGATGGATGCATCAGCCGGAAAACTGCTCTGCTGGATGATATACCCAAGAGCCCCTGCTCCACAGATATCAAAAATGACAACTCCGCCATGCTTTGCTCCAAGAACCCAGCCACTCCACCTGACCTCCTGTTTTGCAGTAATGACCGCGGTGGCCATTCCGGCGAGCATGATAAACTGAAGAAGACCTGCATGAGTGAGCCCAAGAAGGAGATACCCGACCGGGATGGCAAGAAAGATCACCAGAAACGGTGCCCATGCCCGAAGATGAAAGGAACCCTCTGCCCGCTTGTATCCAATCTGCTCGTGGGTGATGTCAGCAAAATCACACTGCCTTCTGACATACCAGATCATGGAACCGACAAAGAGCAGAGAGAGGGGAATTGCGACCAGGTTATAGATGAGGGGGGAGAAATCCGGAGCAAATGCATCAAAGAGGGTGTAGGTGACCGGTGTCGGGTATACATACGCAACCCCGAGGACAGACCCGATGGCGACAAGATAGATAAGAAGTGACCGCTTTCGTTCATCTGACGTGAAGAACTCAATGACCGGCGTGAGAATGATAAACGCGGTTATGGGACAGGTAGAAGGAACTGCAATAAGATATCCTGCGATTCCGGAGAGGGTAGGCGGCCGCTTTAAGAGGGTCCGAAGGTCAGAGACGATCTGCTGGATAAGCCCCTGCTCGGCAAGATATTTTGCGATAACCGACCCGGCAAGGATGGGGATACCAAGACTGTTAAAAATACTGGCACATCCCAGCGCAACCTGCTGAAAGACCGTATCCGGAGCTGACCCGATCATCAGACCAAAGGCAATTGCTCCGCCGACCAGAGTGAAAAATGGTGGCAGTTTAAATCTGACCCCGATGACAGATATTGCCACCATCACGATAAGGAAAATCAGGATGGTATTCATTCCTTATTCTATCTGCAGGTGATCATATGAAAGGCTCAGGGTCTCATGACCCCAGATCTCATAGGTGAGAACATAAAACCTGTAGGAGATGTTTGTCCTTCACTATCAGGAGAAGACTGCCATTGGAATTCTCATCCTCGTTACCTTGGTCTGCCTTGCCGGGACTCTCATGCTGGACGGGATGGGAAAAGAACAGTTTTCAACCGAATATGAGGCAGGAATGACAGATGGAACGCTGGTCAGATGGGAAGGAGTTGTCGGTGAGGTATATCACGCGAAGGGAGGCAGTGTCATCATGGACGTCTCCGGGGTCAGTATCTTCATTCCGTCATCCGCAGGAGATGTACCCGACATTACACCAGGAGCGTCCATCCGGATCATCGGTACCGTTCAGCACTGGAAAGGAAAAGAGGAGATATCAGTCGAAGATGGGAAAGATATCAGGATTCTTTCATGATGTCAAGTGAAAAGTCTGCATTGATGACCGTGTGGGTGAGCATCCCAAGACTTATCCGATCGATGTTCAGTGCTGCATATGACAAGAGGGTATCTTCGGTAATCCCTCCTGACACCTCGATAATTACGTTCTCCCGAAGGCCGTTCTCTGACAGAAGAGAGATAACCTGTGAGACCTGGTCAGGAGTCATATTGTCAAGAAGGATGATATCCGCCCCCGCCCGTGCAATCATGAGAGCCTCATCAATCGTATCTGCCTCTGCTTCAACCCGGTGATAGGCCGAAAAGGCCTTTGCACGCCTGACCGCCTCATCCACACCGGTCAGGACCCGGTGATTGTCTTTTATCAAAACCGCATCTGAAAGGGAGAACCGGTGAGGATCTGCCCCTCCAATCATGGCGGCTTTTTTATCCATAAGGCGCAGTCCGGGAGCGGTCTTCCTCGTGGCGGCAATACGGCACCCGGGATTTATTGCAGATACCAGATCCTGCATCTTCCTTGCCATGGTTGCAATGCCACTCATCCGTCCGAGGATATTAAGCACCGTTCGCTCCAGAAGAAGGATGGTGTGAGCCTGGCCGGTCAGGGTGACGATCACATCCCCTGCATGGCACCATAATCCGTCTGAGCATGCAGAAGAGGCAGACAGGCCATACCACTCAGAAAGACGGGTCACTTCTGACAGGCCGGCAAGAACAAGGGATTGTCGTGCCGAGATAATCGCGGTGCAGAACTGCGGCTCAATAACCGCCTCTGACGTAATATCGCCAAACGGACAGTCCTCTTCGACATATTCGATGAGTCTGGTGAGTGGGATATCAGGGAGTGTATTCATGACACCTTGATCATGTATTCAAGTGACCGCCGGGCTCCTTCCATAACGTCCAAAGGCACGGTCACTTCACCGGAGAGGTCACGCAGACATCTGACCAGTTCGTGGAGCGTGGTCTTTTTCATATCAGCACAGAGAGCATCCTCCCTGCCGATGAATGACTGATCAGGGCAGAGTTCGCTGAGCCGGTCAAGCATCCCTGCTTCGGTGCAGATATACCATGAAGACCTGGTCTTTGCAATCTCGGCCATCCTGCCGGTTGAGGCGATATGATCTGCAAGAACCCGAATTTCAGCAGGGCATTCCGGGTGTGCCATCACCGCAATACCGGCTGCCTTTACCTCCCGCAGATCTTCAGGATCAAACCGCATATGCACATAGCAGTGACCCCCGTCCGGGATAGGAATAATCTCCTTCTCCGGAAGAACCGACTGCACATATGAGGCGAGGTTGGTATCCGGACCGAAAATAATCTGCTTATGGGAAAAAGATCTGACAACCCTGACCGCATTTCCTGAGGTGCATACCGAATCTGCGACTGCTTTGCATGCTGCAGTGCTGTTGATATAGACGACCACGGCTGCTTCAGGATACCGCTCTTTCTCCTTCAGGATCATCTCCGGCGTGAGAAAATCTGCAAGCGGACATCCGGCATCAGGGTCAGGCATCAGAACCTTTTTATCAGGGTTTAAGATATGAGCAGTTTCTGCCATGAACCTGACACCACAGAGGACAAGAATAGGTTCAGCAGCTTTTCTTGCTGCCTGCGCCAGTTCAAGGCTGTCGCCAATAATATCCGCAACTGCATGAATCTCTGGCAGCTGGTAATTATGGGCCAGGATAAGTGCCTTTTTTTCTGATTTCAGACGAAGGATATCGGCTATGAGATTACGGCTCATCACGATCCAATCACCAAGGGACTGTCAAGGTTTTTCAATAACGAGAGCACCGAAAGGGCTGCAAGATAACTGGTTGCCGGGTTATCCGGACTTGGATGGTTGACAACCCTGATACTTGCCTCGCCGAATTCACCGGAGACAAAGATATCATGAATGTTCCGATCAACGTCCGGATCTGCCCAGAGCTCTACATCCACATCATGATGTACAGCCAGCGACAGTGCTACTGATACGTTGATATTTTTTGGAAACTGCTTTATACACTCATTCGCCTTGCCACGAAATGCAAGGGTCCGGTGACTGACCTGCATCCCAAGACTTTCAGGGCTTTTTGTGGTCCTGAGAAGGACTGAATCTATCCTGCTGATACACCCCACCTTTAGGTTATCAAGTCCCATGATGGCACCACTCGGGATATGGATCTTTTTTCCCTGTGCACGTGCTACATCAAGAAGGATTTTTCGAAAATTCGTATCAGACAGGGCACCAACAGAGAGGATAAGGATATGTTTCCCGTTTTCAAGGATCTTCGGGGCATATTCCCTGACCGCAAGGACCGATGCAGCCTCCACGCAGATATCAAAATCCTGTGATATAAACTCCTGAAAATCCGCGTATGCAGGAGCACCACAGATGCGGGCAAGTTCCTCTGCATGGTCCGGTAGGCGGTCAAAAAGCGCCTCAACCGTAAATCCATCCTGATGGGCTGCAATAATCCTGCCTACATTACCGCACCCGAGGAGCCCGATTCTGACCATTGCCTACATATATGCAGAATATCTTTTAAGCCGTTTGGTTCCTGAATGGTGAGAGCAGTACCCATGAACATAGCATATCAGCCCCCTGAAAAGAAGAGAAGTGCCCTGTTTCTTCCGAAAGAAGAATGGGTCAAAGCGCTCTCAGGTCGCCGGATATGCATCAGAACCTTTGGTTGTGCATACAATGTCGGGGATTCTGATCTCCTGGCATCGGTTCTCACAGCCAATGGTTCGGTGATAGTATCAGATCCCGATCTGGCGGAGGTGATGATCATCAACACCTGTATCGTCATCGCCTCAACCGAGCGGAAGATGCGAAAGGAGATCTCATCGTACCCGGACCATGAGGTATATGTGACCGGGTGTCTTCCACTGGCACTGCCCGAAAGCCTTCAGGACAATACCCCTGTGAAACTCATACATCCTGATTCTATTCACCAGGCAGCAGCGACTGTTCCTTATGTTCAGAAAGGGCCGGTATCAGTGGTCCAGATTGGCCCTGGTTGTGTCGGATCATGCTGGTATTGTATCACCCGCTGCGCCCGGGGATCAATCAGGAGTAATCCCCCTCAGGAGATCCATACCCATATTGCCAGGTGTGCCAGGGGGGGAGCCGTTGAGATCCGCCTTGCCGGACAGGACCTCTCTGCATACGGGCATGACACCGGTCAATGGACCCTTGCCACTCTTCTTGAGGGCATGCCTGCTCTGCCAGATACATCCCGAATCCGTCTTGGGATGATGAACCCGGCAACCCTGAAGCCGATTGCACAGGAAGTCGCACGGGCCATGAAAACCGGGCCGTTCTTTTCATTTCTTCATCTGCCCATCCAGTCCGGATCTGATCATGTGCTTGACCTGATGGGACGCGGATACACGGTGGCTGATGTTCAGAATATCATCGATATCTTCAGAGCAGAGATGCCAGACATCACCATCGCTACCGATATCATCACCGGGTTTCCTGGTGAGACGGACGATAACCATGAAGAGACTGTGCGTCTGATCCGCCGGATCGCTCCGGGGATGGTGAACGTGACACGATATTCATGGCGGCCCGGTACCGGAATGAGCAGGGAACATGAACTCCCTGACCGGATACGAAAAGACCGGTCGCGTGCGATCATCCGTGAATCCTATACCCTGTTCCAGAAGGCCAATGAGAAGAAGAGGGGGACAGTAATGAGAGTAATCCCGACTGAACAACTCAAACCAGGTTCAGTCATGGCTCGTTCCGGAAGGTATGAAGGGGTGGTAATCAGGGAAGAGTGTCAGCTGGGCATACCCTGCAGGGTGACGATCACCGGTTCTACTCCCCATTATCTCATCGGTGAAGTGGTCAGGGACTGATCAGACTTTTCTTTGCCTTTCCGGATGACCTATATACTCATCATGGAAGAGATCATTGAACTGGGTTTTAACCGGCTGGTTGAGGTCATAAACCTGCATGATTCATCAATAGATGCCTATTCGAAGGAAATACGCAACCTTGATGCAGAACTCCTCGGCAGAATGGCCGCACAGGTTACCGGAGTCATTGCAAAAACCGGTATCGAACTACTTGAAAAAGGAAAGAAAGACAACCAGGGTGAGATCTATGATCCCCGGCATTATCCAAAGAAGATGATAATCCTGGGAAAGAGTGCCGACCCGATGCCATACCGGCCTGATAACATGTCCAGGGCCGTTCAGGACCAGTTCTGTCTTCTCGGCGAGGACGGGAAATTCTATGAGATCATGTACAGTGCTGATGATCTGGTAATCGACTCATATCTTGCAGAGATTACGCCACGCCAGGTTATCGAGCTGTACGGATATGAAGCTATGTTCATGCTATACAAAGCAATGCAGCAATACCTGCATAACCAGGAAGAACTGCTCTCTGCCCTGGAAAAGACACTGAACTTTATCCGATCATAAGATCGGCTATTTTCCTTTCCAACCAAACAATGGGAACATCGGTTTGAACGGATCCTGTTCTGGCTCAAACTTCCCCAGGCTGAAGGCCTTACTTTTCCGGGGGCTGTCCTGAACCTGATATGTCACTTCGACGATGAGAGACTGAACCATCTTCGGAAGGGTCAGACGTGCCGGTGTGTCAGGTTCAAGACGGTCTATATGCCAGGGTTCATCAATACCGGCCGCTGTTATCTCCAACTTCTCTGCAGCGCTCGTTCCGGCGTTTTCCAGGATGATCTCCCGGTGATTTGGAGACAGATCAGCCAGAATCAGAGGACGGGCGTTTTTTGCTGCATCAAGAGATATCATGGCACTGAGCAGCAGGGTTGCTGATATTATAACGACAATACCGGCCAGAATCTGGTGGTTCATGGAATACAAAAGGAGCGTGAGCCCTGATCCTGCAAGTGCGATGAGAAGGATGTGATACTGCTTTGAATTGAATGGTAGAGACAACATAAAACAGAAATGGGCCCGATGCGATTCGAACGCATGACCTCCCGGTTATCAGCCGGGTGCACCACCTGGCTATGCTACGGGCCCGAGGCTCTTATCAGGTGGATCCCGCTCGTTAATAATACTTGTGATGCCTCCCGAACAGCCTGATGACAAGAACAGAACATGACTCATATCAGAACAGGCAATATACATAGAAAATTAGATCCGGGTTTCTATATGGTTGTTCAATATCTCCTGGGAAATGAGGCGATTGCGCATGGATGCCTTGAAGCAGCCGTCGATGTCGCCTGTGGATATCCGGGTACGCCCTCTTCTGAGGTGATTGATACCCTGCGGATGGACCCTGACCGCGCCTGTAAGGTCGAATGGTCAGTAAATGAGAAAGTAGCGTTCGAAGAGGCACTTGCGGTTTCATGGTGTGGTCTTCGGGCTATCTGCACGATGAAGCATGTCGGCCTCAATGTTGCTGCAGATCCCCTTATGACATCGGCGTATACCGGGACAAAAGGAGGATTTGTCATCCTGACCGCCGACGATCCCTATGCCCATTCATCACAGAATGAACAGGACAGCCGGTGTTATGCCAGATTTGCACGGATACCCTGCCTGGACCCCTCAACGTTGCAGGAAGCTCATGACATGGTTCGGGATGCATTCGCCCTCTCTGAAGAGTTCTCTCTCCCGGTTATGTTCCGCCCGACGACCCGGATTTGTCACTCGAAAAGTGATGTAAATCTGGGCGATGTCGCTGTTTCTGATCGGACCGCATCATTTGAGAAAGATGTCAGGCAGTATGTGGTCATCCCCGCGCATACCCGTATTCTTCACCAGAAGCTGAACCAGAAACAGCCCGCATTAAAGAAACGGCTCGTAGAACTCGGGTACAACCGATATGAACTGAAAGGGAAGACGGCCGTTATCTGTGGCGGAGTCGGGGCATCATATGTCAGGGAGGTTATCGGTCCGGATGTGTCTGTCGCGATAATCGGTGCATATCCAATTGATGAGGACTGGCTCAGGGAGTTTATCAGTCATCATGAGAAGGTGATGGTGATCGAAGAGCTCTCACCGGTCATTGAAGAGGTCGCACGACAGGTCAGTGGAATCATCCCGGTATTAGGAAAGATGAGCGGCCATGTCCCGTACGAAGGGGAACTTGCCCCTGACCGGGTTGCAGGGTACCTGAAGGCTGCGGGATTTGCAATATCGGTCACCTACCAACCGGCAGCAGCGCCGGCTTCACTTCCGGTACGGCCGCCTATCCTGTGTGCCGGATGTATGCACCGGACCGCGATGTATGCCATGAAAAAGGTCTTTCGGGATGCGATATTCCCAAGTGACATCGGCTGTTACACCCTTGGTATCCAGTTGGGAACAGTCGACACGACCATCTGTATGGGTGCTTCTATAACGGTAGCCTCCGGGATGTCTCTTGCCGGAGAGAAACGGGATATCGTCTGCACGATTGGTGACTCAACCTTCCTCCATACCGGAATACAGGGGCTCATCAATGCGGTATACAATGGCGCAAACATAACAGTGGTCATCCTTGACAACCGGATCACGGCGATGACCGGACACCAGCCAAATCCGACGACCGGTCTGACTGCATGCGGTGTTGCAACCCCGGCAGTCTCAATTGAAGCAATCTGTCGTGCCAGTGGTGCAACTTTTGTCGAGACGGTCAGCCCGAATGACCTGGTCACCTTCATCGATGTCCTAAAGGCAGCAAAAGCCCTTCCCGGGGTAAAGGTCATCATCGCACGCCAGCCCTGTGTAATATCTGAAAAGCGGGCAAAAATTGTTCGTGGCCGCTACACCGTTTACCAGGATCGGTGCATCGGG
>NZ_JAIWNS010000073.1 GCF_020216685.1 Methanospirillum hungatei
TGCAAAGCCTGTGTGAAATTCGGTTGCCCGGCAATAGAACTGAAAGGTGGTCTTGCATCCATCACCGATCTCTGTTCAGGCTGCGGAGTATGTGTGCAGATATGCCCGGTTGGTGCCATCGGCAGGGAGGTGAAGGAATGAGTTTTGATGTGATGATTGTTGGAATCGGCGGTCAGGGGACAATTCTTACCTCCAACATTCTGGGGAAAGCCTGTGTTATAGAGGGCATTCCGGTCAGGGGAGCCGAGACCCATGGCATGGCCCAGCGGGGAGGATCAGTCGAGAGCCAGATCCGTATCGGACAGGAGTTTGGGCCACTGATTGCTCCCGGCAGTGCAGATATGCTCCTCTCCTTTGACCTCATGGAAGCAGTCAGGGCAGTCCACTGGTTAAAGCCGGAGGGGACTATCTATACCAGCAAAGAGTTTGTAATCCCGACCTCAGTCTTCATGCAGGACTTTCCGGCACCAACCGAACAGATGCTTCTTGAGATGCTTGGTGACCGGCCGGCAAAAATTATTGATTCACGGGCATTGGCAGAGGAAGCAGGCAATATCCTGACACAAAATATCGTGATGCTCGGTGCTGCATCACCCATGCTTCCCCTCCGGAAAGAGTCTTTAGAGGAAGCGATCAGAAGAACAGTCCCGCCAAAAACCATCGACCTGAACCTCAAGGCATTCGAGATGGGAATCGCAGCAGGGAAGAACTAAATCACTTTTTTGTCAATCAGAACCAGAGAAACCATCCCTCCACTATTGACTATTGTGCACCAGAACCAATATTTTATTTATAAATCGGAGTTGTTGTGGTGCAATAAGAGAGGAAGTCATTGCACCAGAGATCCAAACCTTAATCAGGAGGGATGAACCATGTGTATGATCATGTCTCAAAACGTAACCGGGACAGGGAACGTCGTACCCTCGGGTGCGGCAGGTCGCTTTCTCCAGCGATAAGCAGAGCAGACGAAGAATTACTGTTTTCGACACGACACTCCGTGACGGGGAACAGACGCCGGGTGTGTCATTTACGCCTTCAGATAAGGTAGAGATTGCCCATCAGTTATCTGATATCGGGGTCCACGTCATCGAGGCGGGTTTTCCGGCATCATCAGCCGATGAGTTTACAACGGTAAAGGCCATCGCAGCAGAAGGGCTGAATACCATCGTGTGCGGACTGGCACGTTCTGTACAGTCTGATGTAGACCAGTGCATCGATGCCGGCGTTGACATGGTGCATGTCTTTATCCCGACCTCAGAGGTTCAGCGGGTCCATACTATCCGCAAAAGCCACGAGGAAGTGGTTGCCATTACGGGTGACATTGTCAGGTATGCCCGTGATCATGCAGACAAGGTCCTGTTTTCAGCCATGGATGCAACACGCACCGGCATTCCCGAACTGATAGAGGTGTACACCGCAGCGGTTGAGGCCGGGGCGACTGCCATCAATGTGCCTGATACGGTAGGCGTTGCAACACCGACCTCCATGCAGGAGATGATTCGTGCATTACGTCCGAAGATTCCGGTGACTATCGATGTCCACTGTCACAATGACTTTGGTATGGCAACCGCCAACACGATATCAGCCGTAGAGGCAGGTGCAGATCAGGTCCAGGTGACCGTGAACGGAATCGGAGAGCGGGCCGGAAATGCAGATTTAGCCTGCACCACGATGGTGATAGAGTCCATCTTCGGATATGACACCGGCATTACCACCGAGCGGCTGGTCGAGACATCACGGATGATCTCACGGTTCTCAGGCATCATGGTCCCGCCGACCTATCCGGTAACAGGAGAATTTGCCTTCTCGCATGAGAGTGGTATTCACTCACAGGGCGTCATTGAGAACGCCAGTACCTTTGAGCCTGGCATTATGACACCCGAGATGGTCGGACACCGGCGGCGGCTGAAGCTGGGCAAACACGTGGGCAGGCATGCCGTCCGCGAGATGTTAAGCCAGGTTCACATACAGCCGGATGATACCCAGATGGATGAGATTATCAGTCGGATCAAGCAGATATCATCAAAGGGGAAGAAGGTCACCGAGCATGATCTGTATGAGATTGCCGAGACCGTGACCGGAACCTCTGCAGGCGGGAAGTATATCGAGCTGGTGGATATCGCCATCATGACCGGCAACCACATGATCCCGACGGCAACCGTGCGGGCACGGGTAAACGGGGTTGAGGAAGTATGTGCACGAACCGGCAATGGTGCCGTGGATGCTGCAATCAGGGCATTGATCGGGACGGTCCCAAAACCAGCCACATTAAAGGAGTTTAATATCTCTGCGATATCTGAAGGGAGTGATGCAATCGGCCATGTCACGCTGGTGGTTGAAGATGAGAAAGGCAGGCTGTTTGATGCCGCCGCATCAGGTGATGACGTGGTCTTAGCGTCCACGGAGGCGATGATAAACGCATTAAATATGGTGTACCGGAATGGCAGGAACAATCACTGAAAAGATATTCTCCGCCCGGTGTGGGAAGGAGGTAACGGCAGGCGAGGTCGTCATGGCCCCCATCAGCGGGGCAATGATCCATGATATCACCGGCCCGCTTGCTATTGAGAAATTTTACGAGATGGGTGGCGAAAAGGTCTTTGATCCGGCAAAGATCATCATGCTTTTTGACCACCAGGTGCCGGCTGACTCGTTGAATGCTGCAGAAATCCAAAAGAACATGCGTATCTTTGCAAAAGAGCAGGGCATTCATAATTATGACATCAAGGAAGGGGTCTGTCACCAGGTAACTCTGGAGAAAGGCCGGGTCTCTCCGGGTGATATCGTCATCGGCAGTGATTCGCACACCTGCATGTACGGGGCAGTCGGGGCATTTGCAACCGGCGTCGGATCGACCGATATGGGATTTGCCCTCCGGTACGGGTGCCTCTACTTCCGTGTCCCGGAGAGTATCAGGGCCCATGTCACCGGCAGATTCCAGGAAAGGGTCGGGGCAAAGGATCTCATCCTCACTATCATCAAGGATATCACGGTGGACGGGGCGACCTACAAGGCGGTTGAGTTCACCGGCGATACCATCGAATCACTGAACATGGCCGGCCGGATGACCTGCTGTAATATGGCGATTGAGATGGGCGGAAAGGCAGGTATTGTTCCTCCTGACCAGGTGACAAAAGAATACCTAAAAGGCCGCGGTACCTGGAGAGAGGAGAACCTTGCAAGTGATCCTGATGCCGTGTATGCCTCGTGGCGTGACTATGATGTCTCTGACCTTGTACCACAGGTGGCAGTCCCGCATAATGTTGACCAGGTGGTTGACGTAACCGAGATTGCTGGAACCCCTGTAGACCAGGTCTTCATCGGATCATGCACGAACGGGAGATTTGAGGATCTAGAGGAGGCAGCTCTCGTCCTCGGGGACAAAAAGTTCTCCGATGATGTGAGAGTCCTCGTCATCCCCGCATCAAAGACTGAGTACCTGAAAGCTCTGCGGACAGGACTCATCGAGCAGTTTGTCGAGGCCGGAGCCCTGGTCGAGGCACCCTGCTGTGGTCCCTGCATGGGAGGATCCTTTGGTCTTATCGCATCAGGAGAAGTATCCTTCTCAACATCCAACCGGAACTTCCGCGGACGACAGGGATCGGCAAAAGGAAAGGTCTACCTGGGATCTGCCGCAACCGCTGCAGCAACTGCCATCCGGGGAGAAATTACCGATCCACGGGAGGTGCGATGATGCAGGTCTGGAAATTTGGCGATAACATCGACACTGACGCCATCATCCCCGGACGGTTCCTGACCATTAATGATCCTGCCGAGCTCGCAACCCATGCCTTCGAGGGTATCAGGGATGAGTTCTCAAAGCAGGCAAAGAAGGGGGATATCATCGTCGCCGGCAGAAACTTCGGGTGTGGGTCATCACGGGAGCATGCCCCCCTCGCCCTGACCGGTGCCGGGATTCAGATGGTTATAGCCCAGTCCTTTGCCCGGATTTTTTACCGGAACAGCATCAATGTAGGCCTTTTACCGGTTATCTGCCCCCGTGCATCGGAGATCAGTGAGACCGATCAGGTCGTGCCCCACCTTGATGAGGGATACCTTGATGTATCTGGGAAGAAACTACCCACTGAGCCGGTTCCCGAGTTCCTCAGACGTATCATCGACGCCGGAGGGCTGGTTGCCTATGCAAAAACCATACGGAGTGAAGACCTGTGCATAAAGTAGCAGTAATCGGCGGAGATGGCATCGGCCCTGAGATCATCGAGTCTGGAAAGACCGTTCTTGAAGCAGCAGGAGAGAAGTTCGGGTTTGATATCGAATGGACCGGATTTGACATCGGAGCAGACCGGTATCTTGCAACCGGGGAACTCCTGACCGAGGAAGACCTCAAAGAACTGGAGAAGTACAAGGCCATCTACTTTGGTGCCATCGGTGACGACCGGGTCAGACCAGGAATTCTGGAGAAAGGAATCCTCCTCAATCTCCGGTTTTACTTTGACCAGTACATCAATCTCCGGCCTATCCGGATGCTTGCCGGAGTGGAGACTCCACTCGCACACAAAAGACCGGAAGACATCAACTTTGTTGTCGTCAGGGAGAATACCGAGGACTTTTATGTCGGAATCGGATCCCGGCTGAAAGGCCATGAAACAAAGACCCTGGAAGTGAAACGGGATATCTACTCGGTAAAATTCGGCCTTGACGTCGAGACTGATGCAGATGAACTGGCATACCAGATA
Organism: Methanospirillum hungatei; assembly: GCF_020216685.1. Lineage (GTDB taxonomy): Archaea > Halobacteriota > Methanomicrobia > Methanomicrobiales > Methanospirillaceae > Methanospirillum > Methanospirillum hungatei_B. Next base: position 4,698 of record NZ_JAIWNS010000073.1, read on the forward strand.
GGGGTCATTACCCGTGAAGGTGCAAGCCGGGTCATCTCCTATGCCTTTGATCTGGCACAGGGCAGAAAGAAGAAGGTCACATCGGTGGACAAAGCAAATGTCCTGTCTGACGTGTATGGCCTCTGGCGGGATGTCTTCCTCGAAACCGCAGAAAAATACCCGGGAACAGCCCATGAGTTCACCTTTGTGGATGCCATCACCATGTGGTTTGTCAAAAACCCGGAGTGGTTCGATGTCGTCGTGACGCCGAATATGTTCGGAGACATCATCACCGACCTTGGCGCCATGATCCAAGGGGGCCTCGGACTTGCTCCAGGCGGAAACATCAACCCGGACGGGACCAGCATGTTTGAACCCATTCACGGATCTGCACCCAAATACAAGGGGCAGAATGTGGCAAATCCCCTCGCGACCATCTGGGCAGGATCCATGCTCCTTGAACACCTCGGTGAGAAGGAGGCGGCGGATAAGGTCCTGCAGGGTATTGAAGCCTCTATCCGTGAAAAAGTCGTAACAAAGGATATGGGCGGATCAGCCACGACCAGCGGTGTCGGCGACTGGATAGCATCGTGGATAATGACCTCATAACCCTTACCACTCTTTTATAAGCAGGACCGTCTTGCGAATCTCACGAATGGTCACTGAGATCTGTTCTATTGCAGAGAGAATACCATACATCACAGTCCCTGATTCATCGTCCGAATCGGCCATCTTCCTGATGTGCATGCTATAGTGCTGATTTACCCGATCCCGGAGAAGGGAGTCATTTGCCCGCATGGTATCATCTGTGGTTTGTAATAAAGACGGGAATGATTCAGACAGGAGGGACAGGTTTTCAAGAACCGGTGTCGTGATGGTGGTAAAGCCATGAACAAATTCATCTGATATTACATCTGGATTTTCACGGCTTTTATGAACCTTCTCGCACAGGTACCAGATCTGGTCTGCAAGCTGATGACTGAGATCAGAGATCCGAATAAGCACCGCGATCTTTTCGGCATCCTCCTGTGAGAGATCCGCTTTGGAGACGGTATTGATGGCTTCATGAATCTCCCCGGTGAGATAGTGGATGTACTCATGAAGATGGTGTATCTCACTCTTCTCTCTCTTTCCGGTCTTTTCAATCGAAAATACCTGCTCAATCAACCGGGCATTCTTCTGAATCAGATGGCCGACCTCCTCCTGAATCAGACTAAAACAGAGAGTTTTATCCGAAGGGAGGGGTTTTGTCAGGTAACGAGGCCGGAATACCACCTCTCCATACTCTCCGGGTACCAGTTTTTGTACAAGAGTGGCAAATGGCCCGAGAAGAACAAGGAAGATGATGGCACAGATGACGTTAAAGATGAAATGGGCATTTGCAATCTGCTGGGCAGGGCTCCCTCCCAGGTCGGTGATAAGAGTTGAAAAAGGTCCCATAACCGGCATAAAGAGCAGGACCCCGATCAGATTAAAGAGGAACTGGGCAACAGCAGTCCTTTTTGCAGCGGTATTCATCCTTGACGCAACAAGAAGTGCTGTAGTCGGGGTACCAAGGTTTGCCCCGAGGACGATTGGTATACCTTCAGCCGGCGTGATAAGACCATTCATCGCCATGATGACAATAAGACCCACAGCCACCGAACTTGACTGAAAGATGGTGGTAATAAGAAACCCGGCAAGAACCTCCAGAAAGACATTGTCAAGTGAGGCAACAATGCTCACCAGCATGGGATCATTCTGGTACGGTGCAAGAATTGAAGAAACCAGATTCAGACTGAAGAAGACCAGGCCAAAGTAGAAGATTGGTTTGCCAAATGCCCTCCACCGGCCCCCGGCGATGCTGATGAGAAACCCGATGACGATGAATACCGGCGCAAAGGCGGTCAGTTTGAATGCAACCAGCTGAGCGGTTATGGTCGTACCGATATTAGCCCCGAAAATAATACCCAGTGATCCGATAAATGACAGGGTCCCGGCATTCACAAGCCCAACCGTGATCACCGTGGTTGCCGTGCTTGACTGAACAAGTGCCGTAACCAGGGCACCCAGAATGGTACCATGGAAACGGGTCCTGGTGTACCGCTGCAGGGTATTGCGAAACCTCCTCCCGGCAACATGCTGTATTTCACCGGAAAACTGCTCTATCCCATACAAAAAGAGGATGATGCCTGAGAAGAGCGCAAAGATAAATTGCCAGTCCATTTTTTAGTAGGTGATGACCATCTCACCCTTCTTCATCATCAGACCGGCGATAATGCTGATGATACCAAATACCAGACAGTAGATACCAAGCAGGATGATAAGAACCAACGATCCGGCTGTCGGGATCGGGGCTAAGCCGATAAGGATACCAAAGAGCACACCGATAAACCCATTCACTCCAAGAAGTGCACGGAATGGGAGTTCTTTGAATGAAAACGCTATGAATAACTCAGTAATACCGGTGATGATCGCCCATGCTGCAATGAGAATGGTGATCGCAACAACCATCGAGAACGGAGATATGAACGTCAGAATCGCAATGATCACACCGATGACTGCAAGAATGAGAATCGGCCATCGTCCTGGCTGGTTTGAGGAGAGACTTATTCCACCGGTCATCAGGGAGATGATAAGAAGGAATATACCGACGATATAGGCGATGACCGCTTCCATCGCAAGCGGTAAGGTAAAACAGAGAATTCCGATGATCACCGCAAAGATACCACGGGCAAGGAGACTGCCTTTTGTGAGGACTTCTGGTTCCATGCGATATTACTCGGAGATTTTCATATTAAAGTTCACCGGTTAAGAGATGAAAACGTATCAAAGCCTGAATTCTGCAAGATCCTCTTTTAATCTGACTGATCGGTCCCTGACTTCAGATGACTCTGCCATGACTTTCTCCAGTGACACACTAGTCTCTACGGCGATTGATGCAAGGCCGGACATCTTATGCTCATTTTCCTGTGCGATGCCACTGATAACATTAATTCCGCCACTTATCCGTTCAATCTCCACCAGCTGGTTCTCATTGGCACGTGTAATCTCACCAATACCGGTCGCGGCATTTCCGATATAACCGACTATCTGTTCAAGGGCATCAACCGTCTGCCTGACACTTCCAATACCGGTGATAATCTCCTCAAACACATTCTGCATCAGGCCGGACGTCTTCTGACTCTGGGATATTATCTCTGATATGACCTGTTCGATATGTTCGGTTGCACGCCTTGACTCACCGGCAAGGTTTTTCACTTCTCCTGCCACGACCGCAAATCCCCTTCCTGCTTCACCTGCACGGGCAGCTTCAATCGCCGCATTCAGGGCAAGGAGGTTCGTCTGGTTTGCAATGTCAGCAATGACCCTGACAACTTTTGAGATGTCCGCAATCTTCGCATTCAAATCTCCGATCTCCTCAACCGCTTTCCGGGAGATGAGTTCTACTGACTCCATCTTTTTGGAGGCTTCATTCCCCTGGACAAGAGCCGACTGACCAGACCCTGCCGCAGTATCTGCAAGGTTCATTACCTCCTGTGAAGTACTTGCAATCTCTTCAAATGAGGCAGAAAGACCCTCTATACTTTTTAAGAGTTCAGATATTGCATCGACCTGTTCCTTCATCTTCACCGCAGTACTGTCTGCAGTGCCAGCTACCTGTTCCGCACCCTTTGCCACCTGGATCGTCTCATTTCCGATGGTCTCCATCGATGATTCAAGAATATTGACCTGGTTTACGATCTCTGTCAATGTTCTCCTGATTCGTGACACCGCCTCGTCAAGGTCAGTCTTTACTTCGCAGAGCGGATCTGAATCATCACACGAGACTGAGATAGTCAGGTCCTTCTTTGCAATTTTGGCAAGAGCTTCAGCGAGATCCTGAATACTTCTCTTGAGCATCCGGTCAGCATTCCGCTCCTGGGTCATATCCACAAGACAAATAAGGACATCTCCCGTATTTCCCTCCTCATCCACAAGAGGAATAGCAAACAGCGCAACTTCCCGATCTCCGGATGGGAACCGGTATATAGCCTCACCTGATCGGTTTTTCTGGTTTTTGAAGACCTCTATGAGATTCAGTGTGCATGGACTGACTTCAGAAAAATTCCTGAAACTAAATGACTCTAGCTCCTTTTCGGTATAACCACTTAAACTGAGAAACGCATCATTTGTCTGAACAACCCGGTACTGAGTATCGATTATTATCATCGGGATGGGGTTTTCTTTGACTATTCTTTCAGCCCTTTTCTGTAGTTCGACAATCTTTGATATGTTCTGAACTACCTCAACATGTCCGATGGGATTGTCCTGCTTATCGCGAAGATATGCCACATCAATCTTAAAATGTTGACCATGATCTTCAAAATACGTTTCAGAGATTCCACGGCGAAGTTTTTCAATGCCTGCCACATTCCCGCACTTTTTACCAACAAGTTTCACCCGTGACGTCTTTTTAAACTTCTCAACGGCTGAATTGACATAGGTCCAGATCATATCAGGATCGGTAACTGATATGGGGAAGGGAATGGCATCGAGGATGGCTTCATACCATACCGTCTTCTGATTTAACTTTTGTGCAAGAGTATCTGCCCGCTTCTTCTCTTCAAACTCTTGTGAGCAGTCGCGAATCGCGCATACACAAAATACCCGTTCATCCCCATACGGAGAGATTCTCAGCTCAGCGGGGAATACCGCTCCGTCTCCTTTCTGCATAAAAAGAACAGCACTCTGATGATATCCATTCAGTGCCTTCCTTATGATCTCTGAAATCTGTTGGCTGGAAGGAGAACCATCCGGCTGCTTATCAGGAAAAAATGATGAGATTTGAATATTATTCAGGGTATCGGTGACAAGCAGTGACATTGCAGCGGGATTTATATCAGAAATTGTCTCCCCTGAAAGAATCAGAAGTGGCACCTGCACTGAAGAGAACAGCGCAGAGGGATTTTTCTCATAAGGGGATAAATTGCCGGTTTTCTGATCAGGGGAGGGGTCCATAAAACTCAAGGAAAATTACTCACCAACCCATATCAATAATTCGGGTTTGTAACCTGGACCAAAGAACAGTACTTTTCTTTCCAGACAACAATTCACACATATGGGCTTTGATGCTTCCAAGTGTGATTTCTCCCGGTGCAAAGGTGAATGTCTGACAAAGTGCCCCTATGTCTCGTATGATGAGAAAGAGGCAAAAAACCAGATCAGTTCCCTTATCAAAGGTGATATGGCCCCGATACTCAAAGAGTGTATCACCTGTGCCGCATGCAATGAGTACTGTCCGCTCGGTGCAAACCCCTGGGACCTGATCCTCTGGCGACAGGAACAGACCCAGGTGCTGGGTATTCCAAAAGATGCAAAACCTGCATCAGACTGGCTGGTAAAACCAAAGATGGTCAGGCCAGGAAAACCCGGCGGGGCACTCATATCACTCTGTGGAATATATGAGGTGGTTCCCCAGCAGGAGTTTTTGACCGGCATGATGTTTGATGAGGCCACTCTCATCGGCGGAGGGGATTACTGTTGCGGGTTTACCGAGACTCATCTTGGACGCGGATCCCGGCCATATGAATTCCTCCCGACCCTGGTCAAAAACCTTGCTGATGCTGCGAAGGAATACGGAGTATCTGAGATCGTATTTACCCACGATGCCTGCTATAATGTGCTGACCACGGTCGCGATGCAGCAGCGTATCGAGGTTCCATTCAGACCGGTGCATATCCTCGAGTACATCAGGAACTGGCTGGTGGATAATAAAGACAAAATTACCACGCTCAACATGAAGATGGCCTACCAGGGAGGATGTACTACCCGGTATGCCGCGAAGGGAAGTGAAATCTGGAAAGACTGGCTTGAGGAGATTTTGAAACTCATCGGAGTTACCTGTGTTGAGGAAAAGAGAAAATATACCGGGAGTAACCGGCTGTGCTGTTGTTGCAGTATCTTTCATACCCAGCATGACCGGGCGATGAAGTTCCAGCAGATGAACATACAGGATGCCATTGATGCCGGTGCTGAAGGGTACTGTTTCATCTGCCCGGCCTGTGTCTCGGTTATGCGGATGACCTGCAAAGAGATGAACCTGACACCCTATTATATCACCCAGCTCGTAAAGATGGCACTTCACGAGGATTTGGGCAAAGCCGGTACTGCTGCTTTTGGGTACCCCGTGAAGTAGAGAGAATAAAACCGGTAACTATTATTTTTCATATGCATAGTATCATGAGATACTGAGACGGAGGATTTTCATATGGTCACGTTTACCAGTGAGATGAAAGATGCCCTGAGGGTCCCGGGAAAAGGTGGAAGCCTTATCCATATGGCGACGAGCAGTCTTGATGGGAAACCGAACATCGCAGCCATGAGGTTTGTGGCAACCCATGGTGATGACAAGATCCTGATATCCGATATGTTCCTCCTGAAGACCAAGATGAACCTGAAGGAGAACCCGGAGTGCTGTATTGCTATCTGCCATCCGCTTGATTCCGGAAGAGACTGGGTCTTTAAAGGAAAAGCAATTGACATCGAATACGGTTTTCCCCCGGATTTTAACTGGTACGGGGTAACAGCAAAAGAGATCCTGGACAAGTGGGGAGACTGGGCCACCCTTGAACCACCCAAAGAGGTTCCGCCTGACATTGTATTTCCAAAACCGGCCCAACGGGGGGTTGTCGTTCTCCATGTAGAGGAGATTTATTCAATTGAGAAAGGAAAAACCGGTGAGCGGATCCAGTGAGGTGAAAAGGATGGCAATTGTTCTGACTGAGCGTATGAAAGGATGGATTGAACTGATGGGATGCCACCTGTGTGTCGCAACGCCGGAAGGCGTGCCATGGGTGACCGTATCACGATTTGCAAAAGTCACAAAGCCGGACCAGATCTCCTTTGCAATGGAAAAGGGTGAGATCGGCGTCATTGAGGCTGCCCTTTCACAAAATCCCTGGGTGGCAATCGGGGTCTCAAAGCAGGGAGGTATCCGTGCGGCATACCAGTTCAAGGGAAAAGGGAAAGTGCTCAGATCCGGCACTGAGTTTGACACTATCAGGGAATTGGCAACAGGTATTGCAACCGATGCAGTCCTGATAGTTGACCTTACCGAACTCTACTGCACAAAGCCCGGAGCAGAAGCCGGGCAACGGCTGGATATAATGGCTCCTGATGCGGTTGATGCCTGGGAGAAAGCCCGCTGGACCGATATTCCGGGTAAATAGACAGATTTAAAAACATCTTTTTTCAACATTTCCCCGAAATGGGAGAAGAAGACACCGGGAAAACCCCGAAAAAATTTCCCTGGTTTGAACCCTTTGCCTGTGAAGGGTGTGGAGACTGTATTTCGGTATGCCCGACCAGTTCAATCGAACTCCTCGATAACGAGAATCAGAAAGTTCCCAAGGCATGGGTAACGAACCCTGACACCTGCATCGGATGTGGCAAATGTGCCAAAGCCTGCATCGTTGGTGCCGTGCAGATGACGAGTTACGTGGATATGGCGAAGAAGCGATACAAGGAAGAGGAGAGGCCGGTTTAGACCCGCTCGTACGTCGCCTGAAAGGATTCGAGGAGAACTTCCTCGTTTAATCTGCCATAATGATAGATTTTTCCGGTGGTACAGTCATTTACTGTCAGTTCTGCCGGTGAAAATCCAAGATATGAACCAATATTGACAAAATCGTAATTTGCATTTCTGAAAAGTTCATAAAAGGGACGCCCGTACATCTCTGAATTGTCAGACGTTATCCTTGAGAACGCATCTGAGTAGAGCCGTGTGGAGATGATGACCGATCCATAATAGATATTACAATCATTGGTCACTCCCATAGCCTGTTCAAACGTCCGTTTCACCGGAGCAACCGGGGACCTTCCTGCTGCATTAACGATATTGGAGAGATCATAGCCCATATCCTCAAGCTTGTGCATGGCCATGGTGACGATCCGGCCTGATATCTGAATTGAACCGACAATACTTCTGGTGGAAGCAACAAGGGCATAGAGGTTGGATGGTTTTACCCCGCACTTGTCTGCTATATATTCACAGATTTCTGCATCCGGAAGCACACCAGCCTCAAGGGCAATAATGGCGATATCCGACGTGTCATGATACTGAATCGCCTGGTAGGTTCCTTTCGGCTTTAATGCAAGTGCACGCGCCGGTCCTGACCCCATTGCAAAGAAACGGTTTCTTTTAATGACCCATCCAGCCTTCTGAGAACCAAGGCAGGCGATGATCGGATGCTTAACCGTCAGGTGGACAAAAGGAAAAATCTGTCCTGCAATTGGCTGGTGGACAATGGCAGGCTCGATTAATCCCCCGGCACAGACTTTCAGGAATTGCAGTCCGGCTTCATGGCACCCGTTTTCCATTACACCACAGTCAATCACAGTAGCGCCGTTCTCTAGGCTGTGAACTTTGATGCCCAAAATCTCTGCGTTGCGCATCATATCAAGCACAACGGGCAGGGCATAGGTATTTACACTAATCATAAGAATCAGGACAACTGCCTATCGGAGTAGTGGTTCCAGGAAGATAACCCCATCGGTCTGCTCATAGGTAGTATTAATAGACAGATTCAGCATCCAAGACACAATTTCGCACTTATTATTCAGATTCAAACCGATACATCGCTCTCGGCACAGAGATCTCAAACCGTGCCCCTTTCCCATACTCACCGGTCTCGGTGATGCGAATCCCGGTCATTGCCAGGACCTCTGAAATGAAGTAGAGACCAAATCCTGAATTCTTTCCGTACCCCAGGATGAATATCCGATCTTTTTCCTCCAAAGGAATCCCGGTCCCGTTATCCTCCCATATGATCCTGATTCCCTGCTCGTCGGTTTCCATAAAGCAGGATATCTCGGTCACCTCGCCCCCATGATTGACCGAGTTATGATAAAGATTGGCAAAGACATGATCCAGCATGGGATCTGCATACAACGACAGATCCTTTGGGATCGCACACCTGACCGGGATACCGGATGCATGAATGTGCTCGATAAGATCGGCAACATTTTGCCAGGTTGGAGAATGGACCCCTATCTGCTCATATTCCCGTGAAAAATGAATCAGATTCTCAATCCTTTTTAAAAGCCCGACAACGGTAGTTGAAATACGTTCTTTCTCAGCAGGGTCTTCAAAATCATTGAGCAGATACATGTATCCCCTGATGGATGTTACCACATTCATCACATCATGACGGGTTATTGACTGAAGAAGCCGGAGTTTTCTGGATATTTCAGCAATCTTCTTCTCATTAACCACATTATCAGTAATATCCTGACAAAACCCGAGAATCTCTCCGCCTTCAAGTAATATCGCATCTGCATCAACATGTATATGATTCTGGTTTTTCCCTACCAAAGTCAGTTTTTTATGAGCATACCCTCTTTCAAGAAGTTTATGAAAAATTACCTGTGTTTCTTCCAGATCTTCAGGTAATATGAAATCAAATATATTCATCTGAGTAATCTCTGCAGATGTGTATCCGGTCAATTGCTCTCCGGCCGGGTTTGTATAGGAAATATACCCGTCCCGGTCAAGAATAAAAACAAGATGCGGAGCTTTTTCAAGGTATAGTTTAAATTTCTCCTCGCTTTTTAAAAGCGCTATCTCAGCTTCCTTTTCCCTGGTAATATCAGTAATAATCCCTATGATCTTCGATCGCGTATCAGGGGCAGGGTCAAAGAACCCACGGATCTGAATCCAGATATACCTGCCGTTTTTATGCCTGATCCGGTATGAGAGATCAAATTCCTCTGATTCTGTAACTGCCCAGAGGAAAGTATCAAAGACATTCTGGTAATCATCCGGATGGATAATGTTCAGCCAGAGTTCCTTTCCATTCCTGAGCTCATCTGGAGTATACCCGATGACATGGCTGGCACTCTCATCCAGAAGAAGGATATCATTATCAATGTCATATTCATACGCAATCTGCCCGGTCCTGGCAGTTAACTTCTCATACCGCTTCTTCCAGGAAAGAGCCTCATTTCGCGCCCTCTTCTTCTCGGTAACATCTTCACCGATACACATGTACCCAAGGAACCGTCCCTTCTCATCACGCAGGTCAGTATTGATGATATCAAGGTCACGGATCTCCCCTGACCGGAGGAGGATCTTCATCTCTTCATGCTGGGAGATGGATTCCTTTGAAACAGCCTCCTTATACAGGCGTTTTTTCATTTCACGAAGGTCAGGAGGTACCGCTACCTCAAAGAAGTTCTGGTGGAGAAATTCATCCCTTGTCCAGCCGGTCAGGGAGAGCAGGTAATCATTGCAGTACTGGACAATCCCGTCTTCATCCAGGTGAAAAGCCACCATATGGATCCGGTCAAGGGTCTTTCGGAACCGTCGTTCATTCTCCCGTGCCAGATTTTCTACCGCGTTCTTCTCATACAGAGATCGTATCTTGTGAATCAGATCGGTGAACTGGCTGACAGGATCCCCACCCTTTTGCAGATAATAATCCGCCCCGTTATTGATCGCCTCAATGACCACCTCTTCCCTCCCCCTCCCGGTAAAGAGAATAAAAGGAAGTCTTTCATGCCTCTTCCTCACTTCCTTGAGCAGTGAAATTCCGTCCATCACCGGCATCTGATAATCAGAGACAATAACATCAAATGACTCCTGCTCAAGGATCTCAAGAGCAGCATGAGCGGTAGAACAGAACGCGACAGAAAGATCGGCTTCTCTCTCAAAGAATTTGGAGACAATGATGTGGTAATCAGTATCATCATCAACATAGAGGATGGAGATAGTCATTGATTACAGGATCAATGGTTAATCTGATGGACGATAAAACTGGTGATATGATTGACGGGGTCTTTGGGGGACCGGATACCTTTATTCTGCTTTTTATCGACATTATCTCACGAATAATCGAGATATTTGCGGTTCTCCTCATCTTTGGTTCGGTGATCAGGGGTTCGGTCAGGTATTTTCTTATACAGGACTCCCATACTCCCGATGATCTCCGGAAGTTTACCGGATTCAGACAATATCTCGGCCAATGGTTACTCCTGGGGCTTGAACTCCTCGTTGCAGCGGATGTCATCAGGACGGTGGCACTTGACCTGACACTTGAACGGGTTGCAGGCCTGGGACTTCTGGTCCTTGTCCGGACATTTCTCAGCTGGGCTCTGGTAGTCGAGATGGAGGGAAGATGGCCCTGGCAGCCGGCATCATAAAAAGAGAATTACCTGATAAAGGTAAACGCTGATTTCGGCTCTTTACAGATTGGGCATCTCCAGGTTGACGGAAGGTCTTCAAAGGATGTCCCGGGAGGGATGTTCTGGGTTGGATCGCCCTTATCTGGATAATAATACCACCGGCAGGGGTCACACCGCCATATTCCTTCCTTTTTGGTCGTGCTCGATACAACACGCTGCATTGTATATATGTAGGGTTTTCAAGGTAATGACCTTTCAGGCGGGTATTTAAGGTATCACAGAATATGTTCTTTCATGACTCGTCCGGATGCAATTACACGGGCACAGATGCCACCTTCATCCAGAGGAAATCCGCTTACACCGGTGATAATCGGAATCATTGTTGTCATCATATTCTTCGCCCTGCTCCTTCTCTTCACCATTGTCATCCCTCTTACTGCAGAACACGGAGCGGAAAAGCGATCTGACAGGTTTGATACCGCCGTTAATAATGCCGTGAACCAGGCGATGGAAAATGTGAGAGAGAACGGGACGATCTTTCAAAAAGAACCATCAGTTCCCATGAGTCCGAAGCTGCTTGCAATAGAAAAGCCATTTGAAGAGAAGCAGGAGCTGGAAGCACGGAGTTGAACCGGGTTTATCCTGACTTTTCATCTCCTGATAACTGAGACCAGAACAGAACATACTCTTCCTGCGTTATATACCCCTTCTCTTTGAGTTCATCAAGTTTATGCACAAGAACGGGAGGTATCTCCTTACTTTTTCTCTTCATTTCGACGGTTTTCTGCCGTTCCCGTTCTTCGATAAATCCGGTTGCCATGATGGCAGAGGGAAGGGCCAGGACAAGAACCCCGGTCATGGTGACAATTCCGGCAATAAACTTTCCAAGTGGAGTGACCGGAATAATATCCCCATATCCGACGGTCGTCACCGTCATCACCGCCCACCAGAGGGCCGCAGGAATACTGGAGAACGCCTCAGGCTGGGCAGGGTACTCGACAACATACATGATAGTTGAGGAGAAGAGGATGATAAATACCAGGAAAAAGAGCATGATGGCAAATATCTCCTTTTTCCGCACGAATACCCGTCTGAGCTGGATAAGGGAGTCAGAGTACCGGGTAAACCGTCCCAGTTTGAATATTGATACCAGACGAAGGAGGCGGATGAGCGTGATGGCATGGGGAAAAAGGAACGGAATGAATATGGGGAGAATAGATAACAGGTCGATGATCAG
>NZ_JAIWNS010000292.1 GCF_020216685.1 Methanospirillum hungatei
TGGGGCTGCACTTACTGTCACCAACCTAATAAAAATAGTAAGCTTTAAATATATAAAGATCTTTCGGTTAACTTAACCGCGTAACTCATAGAGAATAAAAGGGAAGGTTGTATCCCGCTCCCTCACAGCCTTGAGGAGCTCAATCCCGTTCATGACCGGCATCTCATAGTCGGAGATGATGGCATCATACCGGCCGGATTCCATATGATCAAGTACTTCGTGAGGGGATGTGGTGACTGATACCACCATGTCACCCGAACGTTCAAGAAAGAGTCGTGCCAGGTCAAGAAGGAACTCTTCATCATCTACATAGAGTACCTGAAATGGTTCCTTCATGATCTGCTCACGTCCTTTGGTATCGGGTGGCTCTTATTGTTATCGGTCGTCGGGATCATCGGTGTGCACTACTGGTTGTCCTGATGCCCTCAGGTCGCCGGATTATGATAAGATTCCAAAATCCGGGGAACTGACTCTGGTATTCATCTGGGAGTTTGCCTTGGCTGTACCGGTTGTTCGTGTTCCGGTAGAGTATGGTATTGTTCCTTCTTAAAAGATAATATATCTTTTGGATCTCAGCCTGTTGATTTTTACGGATCGGGGTTCCAAGAGAAGGATCCGTTCCCCCTTTCAATGATGCTATTTTGTCAGATTGATTATAAACCGTCGATTTACCAGGCTTTCGGGATAAAATTATCCATATTGATGATACTGGCACTGTCACCGCTCACACGAATCACAAACAGACCTTTCTTTTCAGCCATGGTAGCAGTCCCGGCATCTTCAGAGATGAACGCAACCGCACCATAGACCGTTTTATCCTTATATTCCGGCATCCATTCCTTTGCATGCTGTAATTTCTTCAGAAAATTCCGGACATCTTCTGGGCGAAGAGTGGTCTTGACTTCAACGATCACGATCTCGGAACCATTTATCGCAATGATGTCAAACTCATAATCGAGCCCATCGCGACGACCAGATCTCCGTTTTAATGTGTCAGTGACGTAAATCCCCCGCTGATTCAGGAGTGTGATGATAGTTTGTGAAACTATGTGCCGAATATGGGGCTCATGAAGAATCAAAATTAGATTCACTCAGTGTTGCGATGAAAGAATTGCTTAGAATTCTTAAGTCATGTCCTGCAATAATAGAGGTCTTGAATATTGAAGAGCGACTTGCAGCTGCAAAGAAAGATGCATCCTATTTTGGATATGATATCGAAGATGAATTATCCGATCTTATTGATGATATCGAGGCTCTTCTGTAGAGAATAACCAAAGATTACACATTCCTAAACGGGGTGCATTGTCCGTGGTTTTCAACCTTCAAACACCGGGAATCCAATATACCTACCCCATACGTTTCCTCGATTCGCCATACCTCATAAATGAAAGAATTTCCATCAGAAAACCATCAATAGAAAAAAATGAGACGCACGTGGTTCGTGGCTGAGAAAGGTTCTGCCCCATAACTTGCAATCCTAATTTATTCGTAAAAAATAAGAAAAAACGAATTATTAAATCCGTGTTGCATTCCAGTTATAGAGATCTGAACCCTCAATGATTTCAGTGTCTCCATATCCATAGGTGCCGTTAAAGGAGAGACCATCATCGGAAAGAGTAAATCTTACTCTTCCCTCTTCTTTCCAGGTCCCGGTGAATACCTTTCCATCATCTGAAAGTACACCCTCAATTATACCAGGTTCAACAAGATCAATGACCGTTTCAATTATTGGCTCATAGGTACCGGTCACAGAAGAGCCGTTTTGAGACAGGTGTAAAATATCAACATCAGAGATCCATTCTCCGGTCCAATCTGATTCCGTACCTTCTTCAATGATGAGACGTGTCCCATTCCATCCAGCTGAGTTCTTTTTTCCTATTGCATCTTCTGATTCGTAACTCCCATTAAACACATGTCCATCATCAGAAAGAATAAATGAGCACGTACCGGTTTCAATCCAGATCCCTGACAAAACTTTCCCATCCGACTCAATGATCCCCTGAATAGTTCCCGGATCGCCCGACATCGGATTGTATGGGCGGTATGAACCGGTAACATTACCGTCTTCAGCCTGGATTATTGTAAGTTCAAAATTCTCTGAAAGCCAGGTACCATTCCAGTCCATGTCTTCATGTGCCGCTCCGACCCCCATTGGAATGAAGGCGAAAAGTGCGATAACACAACACAATATTCCGTATTTCATATGACAAAACACTCCCGTACTACGATAATATGGAGTAATTCGATATTTATAGATTCTGAAATGAAATGTGATGATTACCCATCAATCGGCTGGGCCCCATGTGCATCATTTTCACCGTACAAAATATTTGGAAGAACCATGGGGAATACTTAATTCTGCTCATCTCCAGTAAGAGTTGAATGGGAAAGGTAGTATTGGTATTGATTCATTCCCTCTCCCATTCATCACGGAGAGATGCTGCAAGTTTATCTGGATCTGGGATGAACTCACGATAAACCCCATAATACTATGAGATATCACTCCGGATTTGCTTTTCAGAGAGTACCATACCGGTCCAAATTTTGTTTCGCATTTTTTCTATATGACTATATGCTTACTAATCCTGAAAATATTTCATGAATAGACCAGACTGCCAACTACATTATTATCACAAATCAGTTTTTTAACCGGTACATATCGAATATTATCAATAAGGACACATGATTCGATAACTCTCATATCCGCTCAAATGCTCTTCGGGTTATGTGTGAGTATTCATCGATCTCATCTCATATGGGACTATCTTTCAGCACTCCAAACAATGATTCTTTTTTTTCGTTTTTCCTGATACATGCTATCCATATATGTCCGTCCCATAGATTCCCATACAGAAAAAGGGATAATCAGGCAGGTTTTCTTTCCATTCTCATCAAAAATATATTGAATATCAGCCTTTTTTCCATAGGTGATTATCTTCGTATATCGTAATTAATTTCCCCATACACGGCTCTGTCTAATAATCAAGTGATACCCTGAATATTATGAACTCTTTTAGATTAACCATAATAATTGCTAAAAACTCGAATTGCACAAAAAA
>NZ_JAIWNS010000293.1 GCF_020216685.1 Methanospirillum hungatei
ATATTAAATAAAAGAGGAGATACAGGATAAAATTTCCTCTTCAAATCCTTTGGCAATTGATTCGTCCGTGGATTCTATATATAATCGGACAAGAGGTTCGGTCCCGGATGGACGAATAAGAGCCCAGGCATCCTTCCGATCTATTCTGATCCCATCCACCTGATTTAAAGAGTCCTGTGAAAATTTCTCACGTACTGCTGTCAGAATTTCGGTAGCTTTATTAGTGTGGAATTTATGTTTCAGCATTATTGACGGAGGGAGTGAATCGACGAGGGTGGAAAGTGGCTGTTTTTTTGTTGCAAGAAGCTGAACCATCATTGCTGCCGTCATACCTCCATCACGGCAGAACTGATGATCCGGATAGATAAGGCCACCATTCCCTTCTCCTCCAAAAGCGACCGGTTTTCCTTCGGCAATGAGCGCCCGCATCCGCCTTGCTACATAAATACTACCAACGGCGGTATAATCAACGGTGCATCCATGTGGTGCAATGACCGTCTCGATAAGTCTGGACGTGCTGACCGGGGTTACCAGAATTCCCTTCTTTTGAGAACAGATATATTCAGCAATGAGTGCAAACTCCTTATTTTCTTCAACAAACCGCCCCTTGTCATCGATGAAAACAGCTCGGTCAGCATCTCCGTCATGGGCAACACCAAATGCTGCACCGGTCGAGACAACCATCTCTGCAAGCGGGGCAAGACCCTCAATGGATGGTTCAGGATCACGTGCCGGGAAGTTCCCATCAGGATATGCATTCAGTGTGAAGATCTTACATCCGAGAGACTGTACTATTTCAGCTGTAGTCCGGTATGCAGCGCCACACCCGGGATCAATCGCAACCGTGATGCCTTCACCTATCTTTTCAGGGAATTTTTTCACAACACCGGCGATATATTTAGAGACCAGATCCCCTTCGGGAATGACGACACCCACATCTTTCCATTCCTTCAGGTCAAAGTTGTAAGAAAAGACTCGTTCTTCTATCTCGATAGATGCCTCATCATCCATCTCGGTCCCGTCTTTTTCAATGACCTTGACTCCGTTGTAGGCTCCCGGATTATGTGATGCGGTAATGACTACGCCGGCATCATACCGGTTCATGACAATATACTGAAGTGCGGGAGTCGGAAGGATCCCACAGTCTATTACATCACAGCCCGTTGCCATAAGACCCGCTTTCATGGCATTAATTAATGCAGGCCCGGAGGTTCTGGTATCCATACCGACCGCAATGGTCCCCGGCCTCATAGAACCGACAGCCATCCCGATCTTCATGACCAGTTCAGGGGTGATTAGTTCTCCTACGATACCACGAACTCCGTTTGTCCCAAATAACTGCTTTTTCTTTTCAGTCATATGCATCTTCTTGTGTTTCTGACTGCAGTCCGGTCTCTTCCTCCGGTTCTGCTTCAGAATCCTTTTTCCTGCGTTTCTCCTGCTTTTCCTTCAGCTGGTCTTCACGAATCTTCAGGAGTCGTGATGAGGCCAGAGCAACATGACGCATCACCTCAGTTACCCGGTCTTCCACTTCAATCTCATCATCAACATCAATCGACGTCGACTCTATCTCCATGAGAAAACGGGCAACTTCACTTACCTCAAACAATAAATCATCAAGTTCTTCTGGCGTATAAAACCCGCACATTGCTCCATAGAGAAATGTTGCACCAGCCTTACTCACCTTTTTCTTAAAAGAACTTCGTGCCTGGTTGACTGCCTGGGGCGTATATGTTCCGGTCATGAAAGGAACCAGTTCCGGGAGATTTTTCCCGATATATGTCATTTCTGCCCCTGAAGAAGTCTGAAAATCAGCACATAACCGGGATATCGCCCATTCCCTGGCGGTGATAAAGGTCCTCTTCCGGAGAAACTGATTTACCTGTTGGTATGATGCGCCGTCTACCTTCCTGAACTTGTGATACTTGGTAGGATCCCGTGAACGGAATGGTGTTGCCATCAGTGTACCGTTAGATGTGCCATACAGATAAGTCCACGGGATGAAGATTGGGGATACAGGCATCGGGTTTTTTATGGAAGAGAGATAACATGTATAGGGGTTGTCCCCAAGCCCAGATAGTGTAGTGGCCTATCATGTCGGCCTGTCACGCCGACGACTCGGATTCGAATTCCGATCTGGGCGTTCATTGTTTATTCTTTTCTTTTTCTGAATACCCGCCAGAAGGAACCCTGATCTCAAATCGTGCGCCTTTCCCATATGTCCCGGTTTCGATAATCCGAATCCCGGTTATTGATAATATCTCCCGAACAAGGAATAATCCAAGACCGGTATTACTTCCATATCCCCGATCAAAAATCCTCTCCTTGAGATCATCAGGGATACCCTGACCATCGTCCTCACAGCAGATACACACCTCATCATCAATAGAGTACCATGAAAACCGGATATGTGAGAGATTCGGGCCACCATGCCGAAGGGCATTATCTATCAGATTGTAAAATACCCGCTCAAGGAGGGGATCTGCATAGATGAAAAGACCAAAGAGAGTGTTCTCAACAGAAATCCGTTCAGGAATGCCAATCTCTGCGGCCTTACGAACCAGAGATCCTACATCCTTCCATTCTGGTGACTGAATACCGAGGTTCTGGTATACGCGTGTGAACTCAATCTGATCATGAATAAGTCTGGTTGCATTATCCATGATCTTGACAATCTCTGCCGTCTCCGGATCATTCCTGGCCTCTTTTAACAGGGGGAGAAGCCCAAGAATGACGGTCACACGGTTTCTGATGTCATGCCTGGTAATGCTGGAGAGGAGATTTAACTTCTCATTTGTCCGCATGAGTGCCTGTTCAGCCATAATCCGTGGAGTAATATCACGCATGCTCTGGATGGCACCGATAATATTCCCTTTTGAATCGAATAACGGTCCGGCCATCGATGAGAAATATTTCCCTCCTTTCCCCATCTGCGGGAATGTTTCATCGGTAAAGAGTGAATCGCCCGACCGGCTGACATTCGGGAAGAGTTTTATAATGGTACCTTCCTTGTCAAGAACGGCGTTGAGGAGCATTGGCCTCTTCTCA
>NZ_JAIWNS010000294.1 GCF_020216685.1 Methanospirillum hungatei
GGAGGCTGAGCTCTTATAAAAAATATGGGAGGAAGTAAAAATGTTAAAGATATTGAAATATGCAGAAGATAAAGGAATAGAACAGGGCATTCAGATAGGCATAGAGCAGGGCGTGGAAAAAGGGAGACTGGATGAGAAACGTCATCTGATTGAACGACTGCTCATAAAGAAATTTGGTCCCCTTCCGAAAGATATGCAAATTAAGATTCAGAATATGGATGATGTCATTCTGGATATCCTGAGTTTTGAGATCCTGGATTTTCAGAGCATTGATGATCTGTTCAGGTTTATGGAAAAGATGGCACCCTGATTCTGTGTCTTTCTCTGAGAGAAGATTCTGGATCAGGAGATTTAAAAAAAAACCAATTAAGGAAAGATCTCTCTCAAATAATCATTCAAAACTCGGCGAAACTCAACTGATAATTCTCTTCATGCCCTGTATAAAGGTATAATATTTAAATCTCTTTATTTCGAAACGATGGTTCCGATTTTAAAGTAAATGGGATCTACTATAAATTATCAGATGATTTAGAATTTTTTTGGCTTAAACCCATCCTGTTTGACGATAATTGCACTATCTCCGGTTATCCTGATTAGGAACCCGTTCATTTCTGCCTGCCAGACTCCAGTACTGTCTGCTTGGATATATCCCATTGCCCAGAGATGGTATTCTCTGCATATCGTGGCAGCCACTCACGAAATTTCTCCATTTTATATGCAAACTCCTTTACATCAGAGGATCGAAGAGTTGTTTTAACCTCAACGACAACCATTTTGTCTCTATTCTGCGCAATGATATCGAATTCATAGTTTGTATCTCCGGAAAAGCCCTTAAGTTGCTGAATGGTATGATATACTGATATTCCTTGTTCCTGGAACAGACGAATGAGTTCTCCTTTCACAAGAGACTCAACAAGTTTTCCCCATAGTGAAAAAAGCTGCCCTTCAACTCGTGATATCTCTTTTGATGTCTTCTCTATCTGTGCATCGACCCGATCCTGCACCTTCCTGATCTCAATTCTTTCACATTCTGACTATTCATGCAGTTCTTTTATAGATTGCGTAAGCTCTTTTAATGATTTGTCAGTCTCCTAAAAACTTTTTTTCAGTTTCTTAAAAACATGTTCCAGACTTTTTCAAAGGTTCATGGTTCTTCGGGAGAAGGATGTGAGGTATGGCGTGTATCGGTTTTTGAAGGGGGTGTCATATCGAATACCTTGAAAACAATTTATAAAATTGTTTAGTGAAAAGAAAAAGAGATTTACTCAGTATCCTGATAGTAATACTCACCCTTGCTCTTCTGTTCCCGGTCCAGGTATGAATCCGGCTTGTTTATCCGCGGTCTGCCACTCATATCCCTTCTGAATGTCACCCCAAGCTGTGAGAGGAACATATTCATCCCGGTTCTCATATCAAACGGCCCTTTTGCCTCTCCACGGACTCCGGGATCTCCGTCAAAGACCAGCAGTCGTTCACTGATGATATCAATCACATAAATATCATGGTCGATGACAAGGATTGCTGCCTCCTTTCCTTCGACCTGGTTTCTGAATATTTTGGTCAGTCTGACCCGCTGCTCCACATCAAGGTGGGCACTGGGCTCATCAAGTACATACAGGTCAGCAGGCTGGGAGAGACAGGCAGCAATCGCGACCCGTTGCAGTTCTCCACCAGAGAGGGTATTGACCGGGAGCTGGAGGATCGGCCCCAGAGTCAGACCTTCAACAATATCGTGCTGGTACTGGGCAGAATCGAAATTCCGCGCAATCTGCCTGAGGAAGAACTCGACGGTATCTGATGAGTCCCCTTTCAGGTACTGTGGTTTATAGGATATCCTGACTGATGTCTCCATCGAACCTGAATCCGGTTTTTCAACACCTGCCAGAAGTTTTGCAAAGGTGGACTTTCCAATACCATTCTGTCCGACAACGCCAATGACCTCACCGGCAAAGATCTCACCCGGATGTACGGTCAGGGAGAACCGGTCAAAGGATCGTTTCATCTCCGGAATGACAAGAAGTGGTTCCCGCTGTGATCCGTCCTTGTGTGCTCTGACTTCAAAGGTCACCTGGTAATCACGGAATCTTACATTCTCTTCAGGCAGGAATCCGTCCAGGTACTGATTAATCCCTATCCGAACCCCTTTCGGACGGGTGATGATACCAAAAACGGCAGGTTTTCCATATGCAATATGAACCGTGTCGGCCAGCATATCAAGGATGGCGATGTCATGTTCGATAAGAACCACCGGCTTTTCGGTAGCGAGTTCACGTATCGCTGAAGCAGCTGCCATCCGCTGGTAGATATCAAGGTACGGGGTTACCTCATCAAGGAAGTAAAAGTCTGCATTGCGTGCAAGTGCTGCAGCAAGAGCAACCCGTTGGAGTTCTCCACCGGAGAGGTTCGTAATCTCCTGGTCAAGGATCTGACGAAGTGAGAGGATGTCCAGGTACTGGTCAAGCGCTCCCCGCTCATCGGTTGTCTTTAAGAGATCCCAGACCTTCCCCTGAAAGACCTTGGGGATGACATCGATGTACTGAGGTTTGACAGAAGCCTTGATTGAACCTTTTGAGAGTCGCTGCAGGTAATCAAAGAGTTCGGTACCGGTATACTTCTTCAGAACCTCTTCCCATTTGACTTCAGTGTCAAAGATCCCAAGGTTCGGACTGATCTGTCCTGAGAGGATCTTCATCGAAGTGGATTTGCCGATACCGTTGGCCCCGATTACACCGGTCACCTTCCCTTCAATGGGTGCAGGAAGACCATACAGAACAAAGCTGTTTGGTCCGTACCGGTGTGTCGGATGTTCCAGTTCCTCAGGGAGAGTGATGATATCGATCGCTTCAAAGGGGCACTTTTTCACACAGATACCACACCCGACGCAGAGCTCTTCAGAGATGACGGCTTTTCCCTCTTCATCAAGAAGGACAGTTTCGTCTCCGGTGCGGACCCGTGGACAGTACAGGATACATTCCGTCCCGCATTTGCGTGAATGACAGAGATCTTTATGAACGACGGCTATTCGCATGGGCTATCAG
>NZ_JAIWNS010000295.1 GCF_020216685.1 Methanospirillum hungatei
TTTTGTTCCCGATTATTGCTGACCTTGACATGAATGTAGCCTCTAAATACGGGATGATCCATCCTGGTCAGAGTTCGACCGCTGCAGTCAGGGCGGTATTCTTCATCGACGACAAGGGTATTTTACGGGCCATGATCTATTATCCGCTCAGCAATGGCCGGTATATTCCCGAGATCATCAGGCTGGTCAAGGCACTTCAGACAACAGATAAGGCTGGCGTTGCTACCCCGGCAAACTGGCAGCCTGGTGAGAAGGTCGTCGTCCCGGCCCCGGTAACCACGGAAGATGCAAAGGTCCGTCTTTCCCAGGGGTATGAGTGTAAGGACTGGTATCTCTGCTTTAAAAACCTCTAAATTTTTATGACTATCCGAGTGCTTGCCATTGCAGGAAGCCCCCGGCGGCATGGCAATTCAGAGATACTCCTTGACTGGGTTCTTGATGAGATGAGAAAGGACCCTGATGTCAGGATTACCAAGGTCGTTCTGAATGATGCAGATATTGCCCCCTGTCGCGGGTGTAATGCCTGTGAAAAACTCAACGCCTGTGTCAGTCATGATGGTATGGATCTTCTTCATGACCAGATTCTTGAGGCAGACTGTATCATCCTGTCCGCACCCATCTACTGTATGAGCATCTGTGCCCAGGCAAAAGTACTCGTGGATAGGGCCCAGGTTTTCAGATCCAGAAAATACGTGCTCAAACTCCCGGTCGTCCCTCCTGAGCGGATTGGGAAACGATGGGGCATATTCATCTCAACCGCAGGTCAGGACTGGGATTATGTGTTTGATGCGGCCATTCCGGTTGTCAAATGTTTCTTCCACGTCATTGAAGTGAAGAACCGTGATCTCTCATACCTGATGATCCGGCATGTTGATGAGAAAGGAGCAGTCATCTCGCATCCGACTGCAAAGGAAGAGGCCTTATCTCTCTCCCGGTCAGTACTAGAGACAATGAAGGAGCGATTGGCTTGAAAGAAACGGTCACGGTCATCGGGCTCTCCGGAAGTCCGCGTCGGAGGGGGAATACTGAACAGCTCCTTGACCGGTTTTTGGAAGGTGCATCAGATGCGGGGGGGATCACCGAGAAGGTGGTTCTTTCCACCCTGGAATACTCATCATGCAAAGGATGCAATGCCTGTCATAAGACCGGGATGTGTATCATGGACGATGCCGTGCGGGAGCTCTATGACCGGATGCTTGCCGCTGACTGCATTATCATCAGTTCACCCATCTATACCATGGGTATTACCGCTGAACTGAAGTCATTTATAGATCGTGCCCATTATATCTGGGTCAGGCATTTTGTCCTTGGTTCTCATATCATCAGTCCTGAGGAGAAAAAGCTTCGGCGTGGGTATTTTCTCTCGACTGCAGGCATGGATCAGCCAGATGTTTTTGATACTGCATATCCGATGATGCGGGCTCTCTTTAATATCCTGGGTTTTACCCATTGTGCCGGGTACCTTGCCTCCAATATGGACGGATATGGGGGTATCACCGGGCACCCGACTGCTCTTGATGATGTGTACCGGATGGGAACCAGTGCAGTCACCGGGATACTGGCAGGCAGGCCCTGTTTAGAGCTGGCAAAGCGGTAACATGGCCATCTTCACTTTCACCCCGTGGCCTTCATCCTTTATATGCTCATTCGATGACCTTGGAGTATGGCAGGGGCAGATCTTGCAGGTATCGGGAGGAGATGGCAGGCGAAGATTGCTGCATCACCTGAGTATACCATTGTCCCTCATGATAACGTATTCAGGCTTGGTCTGAACCGGTATCCGGTCAGGGAGTCTGTGTTCCTCGAGAACCAGCAGTTGTTATCCAGGCTCTGTCGCGACTATTCTGATGCCTGTCTTGAGGACTGTTTTTCCGGAGAGGAACGGAGAAACCAGGAGGGTGAGTATTATGTCATCAGTTCCCGGTCTTCTGCACCATGTATCAGGCATGGCAGATCGGATATTCATGCCCTGCTAGATCATGACCTGACTTTGGTGCGGGGGGTAGGTCCTGCGGTATCTGCACGACTGAGATCGAAGGGTTGTAAAACGCTGCGGGATATGGCACGGATGAGAAAGTACCGCCCGTCTGCTCTCAGTGTGCTTGAGGTGCTGGAGCAGGAACCGGCTGCTGTCTGCCGGCTCAGTACGGTACGAAAAGGGGCAGCCCACCCGCTCACGCTTCTGACATCCGGTCTTTTCTCTCCTGAATCATTCCGGTTTGTTGATATCGAGACCCTTGGTATCTTTGGAAGGCCCGTCATTCTGATAGGTCTTGGGTACTTCAGGGACGGGGAGCTGCAGGTGAAACAGTATCTACTTCGTGATATTAGTGAGGAAGCACCGGCCCTCTCTGCATTCATGGAGGAGATCCCGGAAGATGCCGTTCTGGTCAGCTTTAATGGCAGGAGTTTTGATATTCCGTATATTGCAGACCGGCTGGCCTATTACGGACTCCCTCCCCTTCCTGCAACGCCCCATTATGATCTCCTTCACCCCTCACGGCGCCTGTGGAAACATGCTGTTCCGGACTGCAGACTGGGTACCCTTGAGGCACGGATTCTGGATATAACCAGGGATGAAGACCTCCCCGGTGCCCTCGTTCCTGAATGGTACTGCACGTACATGGAGACGAAGAATCCCGGCCCCCTGATCCCGATTGTTGAACATAACAGGCAGGATGTGGTAAGTCTGGCCTTCCTTCTTGAGCGTCTTGTTTCAGAGTGGTATGAGCGTCTCCGGTTTTCTTGAATTTCTCCTGGAGAACCGGCGGTACTCCGAATATATTGCACATATCCAGAGAATCCAGGGGAAGGATGCTCTCCTGTCTCCATCTCCGGCAGTCCTCCCCGCCCGGGTAAAAGACTGGCTGGAGAAGGAAAAAATCACGTTGTACTCCCACCAGGCTGAAGCAATAGAGGCAATTGCAGCAGGTTTGG
>NZ_JAIWNS010000296.1 GCF_020216685.1 Methanospirillum hungatei
CCTGCAACACAGGGCTTTCCCATACCTCTTGCAACGACTGCTGCATGGGATGTTTTCCCTCCCCTGCTTGTGAGTATTCCCTGGGATGCGAAAAATCCGTGAATGTCCTCTGGTTTTGTCTCTTCTCTGACCAATATGACTTTATGGCCATTATGTCCCATCTTCTCCGCCCGGTCTGCATCAAAAATTGCAATCCCTGATGCACCACCGGGAGAGGCTGCAAGTCCTTTTGCAACCGGCTGCATATCAGTATGAGGATCCAGTCTTGGGAAGAGCAATTGTTCAAGCATATCCGGTTTTATCCGAAGGAGTGCCTGATTTTTATCTATTAGTCCCTCATGCACCATCTCAACCGATGTTCTGACCATGGCGGTTGCATTCATCTTCCCGTTTCTTGTCTGAAGACAATAGAGTACTCCTTCCTCAATAGTAAATTCAAAGTCCTGGACCTCCTTGAAATGTGATTCCAGCGAATTACGGAGTTCCATTAACTCCCTGAAAAGCCCTGGCATCTCATCTGCCATTGCAGCAAGGGGTTTTGGTGTCCTGATTCCTGCGACAACATCCTCACCCTGGGCATTTACCAGGTATTCACCAAAGATGACATTCTCTCCGGTCCCTGGATCACGGGTAAACCCGACCCCGGTCGCAGAATTATTGCTCATATTTCCAAAGACCATGGCGACGATATTTACTGCAGTCCCGTTTGCCATCTCCGGAGTAATCTTAAATTCCCTGCGGTAGTCAACCGCCCGTTTCCCCATCCAGGAATTAAATACTGCTTTTATTGCGATCTCGAGTTGTTCATTGGGATCATGGGGAAAAGGTTTTCCGGTGTAACGCTCGACAACCTGCAGAAATTTCTGACAGATATCCTTAAGATCACGGGCAGACAGATCAATATCCTGGGAGGCTTGTGCCTGTTTTTTTATCTGTTCAAATGCTTCGTCAAATAATTCATCAGGAACTCCAAGGGCAACTTTCCCAAATAACTGGATAAACCGTCGGTATGCATCGTAACAAAATCGTTCATTCCCGGTATCATGAATAAGCCCCTCCAAAGTATCCTGATTTAACCCGAGATTTAAAATGGTATCCATCATTCCTGGCATGGACATGGCTGAGCCAGAACGGACAGATACCAAAAGAGGTTTTTTCTTATCTCCGAATCTGCGGTGCATCGCCTCTTCAACAGAACGAAGATGGGTTTTGACCTGTTCCATCAGATCATGGGGTAGTGTGCGATCAGGGTCATTCAGATATGACAGACAGGCTTTTGTAGTAATAACAAAGCCGGGAGGTACTCTGATCCCTGACTGTGTTAGTTCACACAGATTTGCCCCTTTTCCACCGAGTAATTGTTTATTTTTTCCATCCCCTTCTGCAAATGAGTATACCCATTTTTTTTCCATGATAACCCCTGGCTGTATAAATCATACATTCATATGAGTGGATCTGATCAGGTTCCTGAACCAGTATGTCGTCTATATGTGAAACAGCTATAAATAGTCTCATCCGAGGTGGAGACGCGTTATAAATAGATTGGGTATGGTGTAATTCTGAGTATGATTATTCAATTATTATAGTCATGAGCGTCAGTTCCTCGATATATAGTTCGTTGCCGGCTTATCTATGTACATCGATGATCATTATTCCGGTTTTTAGATATGCTAGGGATTAATCATTTTATGTTTACTTTTTCCCTCATATGCATGCAGGATTCCAAAAGTAACCAGGTCCTTTGCTTTTTTACAGGAGGATATATCATCAAACCCTTGTGCAATATATCCGGTTATCGCAGCTGAAAGACAACACCCGGATCCATGAACATCATATGGTAATCTGGTATGACGAAAGGATATGTTTCCCTCTTTCATGATAAGGCAGTCAATCGATTCATCTCCCGTTCCATGCCCTCCTTTTATCAAAACCTGATTTGCTCCAAGATCCATAATTTTACTTCCCGCAAGAATCACATCTTCCATAGACGCGATCTTCATTTGGGAGATGACTTCTGCCTCAGGAATATTTGGGGTTATGAGATGCGCCAGTGGTATCAGACGCTCACAGATATCACAGATAGCATCATCATGCAAAAGCCGGTATCCTGAGGTTGAGATCATCACCGGATCAATGACCAGGGGAACATCTTTGGGTACCGTATCTTCCACTGCCTTGATAATTCCTGTATTTGCAAGCATCCCGGTTTTTATCGCTCCCGGTGTCAGGTCCTCAAGAACGGTAATTATCTGCTCCCTGACAATATCCGGGTCCATCGGCCATGAGCCGGTCACCCGTGCTGCATTCTGTGCGGTGAGTGCGGTGATGACTGCCATCCCCCATACTCCCGTCTTTGCAAAGGTCTTCAGATCCATCTGAATGCCTGCACCCCCAGAAGGGTCAGATCCGGCAATGGTAAGTGCAGCAGGGAATTGAAATGTCATAGTACTGGAAGTAGGTATTATGAGTCTATACGGGTATCGAAAAAAGATTAGTAGGATCTGCCGATGAGAGTGACCACGGATCCCGGTTTCCCGCAGATGATACAGTTTCCTTGAGACTGATCGATAAGATCGGTCCTGACTTCAGTTCCCAGAACACTTGCATCAGCGATCTCTTCAAGCCGGTCGGCACATTCACGGTTCCCACACCAATGAACAGCGACAACCCCTTTAGAAACCATCTCATTCACAAGAGATTGTTCCTTTACCATGACCAGATGATCTTTGATATGGGTTTTTGCCCGCTCCTGCAGGGCTGCCGTGAACTCCGTCATCTTCCTGCTAACTTCGGCAATGATAGCTGCCCGCGGAACTCCCTCCATGCCGCCTCACCG
>NZ_JAIWNS010000297.1 GCF_020216685.1 Methanospirillum hungatei
CTCCTTCGTTTTTGAATCTGATTCGATGCACTGCATCAGCGCCAACTGCGTCAAAATCGTTATGGGTGAGATGAACTACTTTTGCTGTCCGGAGAGCGATATCTGCCTGAATTTTTGCAGTATCCGGTTTCGCACTCCGTCTCCTGAAAAACATCGGGATAATGTCAGTGTTCAGATGCCTTAATGGACGTGGTATTTTTCTTACCCTCCCTTCATTGTTGTCTGTGAATGTGAGATTCAAATGAAAAGTATTAATTATACATGAGTGTAATCTGTATAGTCGCGCCTCAGTAGCTCAGACTGGGAGAGCGCCAGACTGAAGATCTGGTTGTCCCCGGTTCAAATCCGGGCTGAGGCATAGAAATCAAAAGTCTCATGCCTAATTCATTGGGTATATCTTCTTTTTTGTTAAGAGTGAAAAATTTTTGTTTTGATTCTTATATTGTTATTTAAAATCACACATATTTATTATTAGATCTATGTGAGTCATGAATTCAAACAGGTCCACTGTAACATGTGAATCTCGATGAAAAGTAATATACATGTGGAGCTTATTTCCCAGTGCTCCACATGCAATGAGGAAACGGATTAGAAATAAATTCTATCCCCTAAGTCTCTTCCGGGCTTCCGGATTTGACAATCTATCTATACGTTCTCTAGTCAAATAATAGTTGCCTGTGCATCCATCCCAGTGGAACCAGGCAAGAGGAAACATGAGAGAAGAATACAATTCTTCCCTGAAAAGGGAATTAAAGAGAATTGGTGTCGATATCACGGTTCACATAGTGACCATGTATCTTTACTATCATCTCTTTTTATTCCCTTCATTTATTATTTCATCTATTCCTGAATGGGATTATAAAAAAACGGGTTGATAGGGCTAAATACTACCCTTCACCAGGTGATTTCAGTTCTGTACAAGAATAACTTTTTTGGAAAATACATCTTCCTTCCATTCTTCATCTGAATACTTACCTTGTTCCGGTAATATCATACTGATCCGTTGTATCTTTCAACCATCTGAATCTGACTTTTTTATATTCCACTCAGTACGAGTTATCTGTCTTCAGGCAGCCATGGCTGTCAGATAATACTCTAAAATCCGCTCGTTCACAGAGAAATACACACTATTTCATATGACTATCATGACACGAATTTGCTTTTCGACAAAGATTACTACATTTTTCCTGGTTGCGTTATGCATCCTGCTCATCCAACCAGGAAGTGCTACTATGAATGAAAACTCAAACTCCCATGCATCAGATACAGCTCCCGACTATGATACGGTCTTTCCGGATGATGAAATCCGTGAGATCTATATCACCATCACCCCTGAATCCTGGGCCGAAATGCAGGAAGATATGACGGCCAAGTACGGGGAGTTTGGAAACGCCAGTATGCCCGGACCCGGACAGAGAGGAGGTCCTGGTAAAAATATGCCTGATTTTAATATATCAGCAGGAATGAATATGCCGAAACCACCTGGTGAAAACGGTCCTGGTTTTCTGAATCTGGAAGATCCGATATATGTCCCCGCCACCATCTCATTTCAGAACGAAACCTGGGATCATGTCGGTATCAGGTATAAGGGAGTAAATTCCCTGATGACTGCTTGGAGCGAGGGAATCGGGAAGATCTCCCTGAAAGTTGATATGGATCACTACGAGGATGAGTTTCCCGAGACAAAGAATCAGAAGTTTTACGGGTTTAAAGAACTGAATCTGCAATCCGGAATGTCAGATGCGTCTGTCATACGGGAAAAATTAGCTCCTGAAATCTTTCAGGATGCTGGAGTGATCGCTCCGGAGACTGCTTTTTACAAGGTTTTCATCGACAAAGGAGACGGATTTGAGTACTTTGGTCTATATACCCTCGTTGAAAGCATCGATGATACGGTAATAGAAACCCAGTTTACAAACGGAACCGGAAATCTCTATAAACCGGAAGAAGATGGTGCAACCTTTGCTTTCGGAAAACTCAATCTCTCTCATTTTGAGAAGAAAACCAATGAAGATGAGGGGGATTACTCTGATATTGAACAGCTCTATAACACCCTGCATTCAGAGGCACGAACCAAAAATCCGGAAGCATGGCGGTCCGACCTTGAATCAATCCTTGATGTCTCTGAGTTTCTTACCTGGCTGGCAACCAATACGCTCATCAAAAACTGGGACACCTATGGAGGCAATGCACGGAATTATTACCTGTATAATAATCCGGATACCGGGACATTCAGTTGGATCCCCTGGGATAACAATTATGCATTTATGGAAGGAATGGGGAAAAATTTTGGAGATGGTGGTCCGGCAGGGATGAATAATCCACCGGCTTTTGGGCTTGCACCGCCTGATGAGCTGAATATATCTATGATCGAAATGCCAGTGCCCGGCCAAGGATGGGGCCCGGATGGAATGAAGGATCTGAATCAGTCCGGATTTGTGCCACTGGGAGGAATGAATATGAGCCCGCCCGGAATAGACGGTCAATTCGCCCCCGGTATGGGAGTGGGCGGCAGTGTATCGTTTTCAATGGAGAATGTAACTGAAAGATGGCCGCTCATCAGGTATCTTATGGATGATCCAGAGTACCATGCATTGTATATTCAAATTCTGAAAAGAGTTGCAGAAACCAGTTATAATCCAGAAAAGCTGGAAGAGATCTGTGATCAGTATCATGATATCATAGCATCATCTGTCATCGGACCGGATGGTGAGCGTGAAGGATACACCTATCTTACGAATGAATCCGATTTTGATAGAGCATTTGAAGAGATGAAAGCCCATATCAGATCACA
>NZ_JAIWNS010000074.1 GCF_020216685.1 Methanospirillum hungatei
AACCGGAGGGAGTAAAATCAATCATTATAGTCACTATTAAAACAAAAAATGATATCTGGGGTGCTGTCGGTTTTCTTGAAACAAACTCCGAGCGTATCTGGAGTCGAAAAGAGATTAGTGCTCTTGAAATCGGATCATCCCTCATCGGAAGTGCTCTTATGAGATTTGAAGCAGGGGAAAATCTTGAGAAGAGTGAGAAACAGTTCAGAACGTTGGCTCAGAACATTCCAGGGATTGTATTCAGGGTCTCCCTTGCCGGTTCAGATATGGAGTTTTACAACGACCATCTCGAGTCGGTGACCGGATACACCGCAAAAGAACTTGCAAGCGGACAGATCAGCTCTCTTATCCCCCTCATTTTTCCTGATGACAAGCAGCGGGTTGTTCAGGCAAAGAAAGAGTCAATCAAAACAGGAGAGCCGTACGAGATAGAGTACCGGATTATCGACAAGTTTGGACATATCAGAGTCATGAGCGAGCGTGGCAGACCTGTCGCTGATGAAACCGGACTTGTCGTCAGTATTGACGGCATTATTCAGGAAGTTGGATCAGGAGCCTGAAGGATGAATCAGGTGCAACCGGGGATTTCCCGGAAAACAACCGTCGCTTATTCACAAAATGCCTGTTCAAAGGCCATCTGGTTATGAGAGTACCGGAAATGTCTTCGAATGGCTACACTTTTACTGATCGGGTTTATCCATGACGGGTGGCGGTTCGCCAGGGGCGATGCATGATAGATGAAAAATTCGCCATTCCCGGTTTTATACATAAATGAACCCCGTTCTTCTCGTTCTCCAATCAGAATGGAGGTTCTCGTGTCATATATATGACCATTAATAATCTCTTTCACGTGCACCTGCGCTACAATGCGCCTGATATAAACGGCCTGTGAGCATATAATACTGACGAAGAAGAGATACTATCCCAGGATCAGGGAATGTTCGCATTATGCAGCGCCGGGACATATTTCTGATCTATCGTGGAGAGATGCTCATTGAGCCAGTTGGTAAGGAATATGGTCACTTCTGCACTGAGCGCTTCATCATTCTGCTTGTATTTAAATAAAAAATCATTCACCTTTGATATAAACGCATCATGAAAGATCCGGTGTTCGGCCAGATCAGGATAACCTGCCCTCTCCATGAGGGATTCCTCGGTCTGGAAATGGTACTCTGCGTACCGGTTCATCTCTTCAATGACATACGATACTTCCTCCTTACCCCGTTTTTGCAATAATGCCTCAAACATCCGGTTCAGAAGTGAGATAAGATGTTTATGCTGGTCATCAATTGATTGAATACCGGTCGAATATACCTCATCCCATACAATAAATGCCATGCACGATTCTCTCTCTCAAATGATATGAAACCTGCGATTTTAGGATGGGAAAAATAGAGAGGGAAATTATCTTCTGATACAAAACCGTATCGTTCCTTCCTCTCTTCCAGGGCCGTCCGGAGTAAACTTATTCTTTTCTAAAACCCGGATTGAGGGAGTGAGGTGAGGGTAGGTAGTGGCATACACGGTTTCAATATCTCCCTGTGAAAATACAAAATCAAGGATGGTACTGACGGCTTCGGTTGCATATCCCTGACACTGGAATGCCATAAGGACCGAATAGCCGATCTCACAGCTGCCATCCTCATTCATATACAGCCCGCCACTTCCAATCAGAACCGGACGGCTGGTTTTGCCAGCTGATTTTAAAATCCAGTACCAGGCACATAACCGGCAGGATATGGGATCAGTGAGCATCCCGATAAATTCATGAAGGGTCTCTGGGGTAACCAGTGGTGGAGGCCATTCTCCAGGAACGACTGCATTCAGCAGGAGGGATAATTCGTGATTTTCTTTTAGCTCTGCAGTACAGCTGGCGACCGTTACCGGTACCAGTATGAGTCGATGACTCTTTAGTTCATGTGCTATCATGGATTCGTAATTCTGGTATTCGCATACGCTCCTGAAATAAAAGACCAGGAAAACCAGGATAATGTCTGGCTACAAAAAGACCACACCATCATGTACGGAAGGCGCCTCCTGAATTATTCCTGACAGAAGGGCAGATAACCGGGTAATCATGGCATCACCTGATCAATCTTGGATATGAAACAATATACCGCTTTGCTCCGGTCAAAGAAAACAAAAGACAAATATAGGAGGCGGAAACGGTATATGATGAGCGATATGGTGCCGGTATACAGGATACTGTGTGTGCTCCACCTTATTTTTATGAGCGTTGCAGAATGCATTGATCAAAAACCAGAGCCGGAGATGGTGAACGAAACCAGGCAGAATAGCATGGGGGAACAGGTTCTCTCACCAGCAGGAGAATCAAACCACCAACCCAGTGAAGATGCCCGGATTGTCTGTGATGCAGTCACCCGTATCCTTGCCGCCGAACTTGAGACCATCAATACCACTCTTAAAGATAGCACATATACTCTGGCCATATATGGATTGAGCAGTCCATATGCACAAAAGGATCTGACCTTTCAAACCAGGCACATCTGCAGGATCGTATCAAATTGAAAAAACCGGTGATGGGAGGGCTTATTCAGACGGTTGAAGGAGTTATGGCAACCCCGGTCAGTTCCAAGATCCTCTCACATCAGATACCCTGACAAAAGATGTGATGTGGAATACCGCCGGTCTCTTTGGTGGAGAATGGCGGGTAGGAGTCAGCCGTGATATTTCAAAACCCTGACCATCCATAGGTGGTAGGGTCAGGGAGAGAGCGATGGATCACCCTCGCACTTCTCCTGTGCAGCACGCAGTCGGCCCAGTGCATCATCATCTCCGGGTTTTATCCGGACAACCTCATTGAATGCTTTTGCGGATTCACAATACCGTTCAGATGCAAAGAGCAGAATACCAAGATTATACCATGCCTGCGTAAGGTTCCGATCAGATTCAAGAGCTTTATGATAATGCCTGAACGCCTCGTACAACTCCCCTTGCTGAACATAAACATTACCAAGGTTATTCCATGCCAGGGCAAATGACTGGTTCAAAGCAAGAGCCTTGTGAAGATACTCTCTGGCTCTGTCATACCGGGCCAGTTCGTAGTAAGCCGTACCAGCATAATACCAGGCGATTGAATTATCGGGGTCCAGTGCGGTTGCATTGAGACACATCAGAGCAGATCTGTCATACTCCCCAAGCAGAAACAGAGTCCGGCCGATATTACCAAGGATTATGGTATCGCCTCCTCCAACTTCCCGTGCCTGCTCATATCTTGTCAATGCTTCCTGGTGATCCCCGAGATCAGAGAGCACATTGCCCAGGTTATTCAAAAGAGCAGCATTGTTCGGATCACGTGCCAGTCCCTGTTCATACGCTTCCTTTGCCTCTGATAACCGGCCTTCCTGATGAAACTGCATACCTGTATGAAACCAGTACTCATACGAATCACTAAGCCCGGTATTTGCTGCCCCGGCCTGACAAAGGAGGATGAGGACCAGAGTGATCCAGGCTCCTCGCCCTGGATCAGGGAGGATATGCAATAAATCCCTCCTTCTCACCCCGGACAAAGCCTGCCTGTTCATAAAACCTGAATACGGCCTCGCTCTTTCTTCCGGATAACAGCATAACCTTGTAACAGTTCTTCTTCCATGCCAGATCAAGCACATGAGAGATCAATGCAGTACCATACCCCTTATTCCGAAACTCTTTTCCGGTTACCACATTCTCAATGATACCAAATGGTCTGGCCCCGCGGCTGAGATTTGGAATGAGGATAAACATACATGACGAGACCGGAACTGAATTCACTTCAAGGATAAAAGGGAATATCGCAGGGTTTTCCATGATCTCATTCCAGGCTTTGAGCAATTCCTCCTCACCTGCCTCATCATGATCATGCATGTCACGATAGAGGGAGAGAAGAATAGGGAGATCCTGAGTGTCGGCAGTTCGAATATGCAGAACCATAGATAGCTATGAAACAGGTCTCTCATCGATAATATAGGTTAATGCCAGACTTTCTCCATTCATCCGGAAAATCAGGCTGACACCATGAAGTGCATGGAAAATAGGCACGATACATGAAATATTCATGAAGTATTCGCGGAAAATCTCCAAATGATCAGGAAAGAACCTGTATTGCATTTCACGTCAGTTTAATCCGGAAAAACCGAGAAGAGAGAGAAGTTACACGGGTGCAGGAACTCCAGGATTTTCAATCTGACTTTTCAGATCCGCAATTCTCATCTCATACCGGTCAATTGCCCGCTCCAGAATCTCTTTCTTTATCCGTTGGATATCCGGCTCCTGATTCATGATCATTCCCCTGCCTGCTCTATCAGCAATCTATTCAATGCATCATCCGGGTATATCAGAGTTTGCCATGCAACAGTGCCAAACAATACGATTTTGATTCAAATAGAGATATAATGCCAAGATTGTGATTATTGTGCAATCCCCCTGCAGACCAGACCGAAAACCATATCCCCGCACAGGTTAACAACCCGGTTATGAACAGACGATATCAGCTCGTATTCTGTTTCCTGGTAATTCTTATCTATCCCGCCCTGTGTCAGGTTGTGGCTGAAGAAGAGAGCATACCTGAACCATTCATCGATCCCGACGATATGCCCGGACCCGTTGATGATATATTCCTTCCAGATCCCTTCCCGCCAGTCATCGGGGGTGATGTCGGATGGTTCCGGATTACCTCTGATCCTTCACATGCTGAGGTCATCTTTGATGGTTCTCTGGTTGGGTATACCCCGATAACAGTTGAAGTATACACGACAGGCGCTCCATACCATACCGTCAGGATCGAAAAAAGCGGATACAAACCATGGAGCCGTGAACTGCATGAGAACCCGGCAGCAGGAGAGACAAAGACGATACATGCAACGCTGGGCCCTGATCCCTGCTGTAAAAGTCTTCGGATAACATCAGCACCATCGGGGGCACAGATAACCCTGAACGGAGTATACCAGGGGACCACCCCAAAGACCATTGATAATCTGGTAATTGGGACTTATCAGGTCACCCTCACAAGATCCGGGTATGAGACCTGGCATGGAAATATTCAGGTACGGCCGGACTCGGACAACACCATATACGTGGTTCTTGAGCCGAGCTTTGCCCCAATTACATCAGGAACACTCATGATCGAATCATATCCGGAGGGGGCAGAGATTGTTCTTGACCGGACCAGCCGGGGAACCACCCCCCGGACTTTGACCCTCCCTGAAGGTTCCCATACCCTTGTCCTGAACCGTGCCGGATACCAGCAGTATACAACATCCGTATTTACCAGGGACAAAGAGAATGCACGAATTACCGCATACCTGGTGCCGGTAGGAACTACTCCTGTGCAAACCCCGATCCCGGTCATCGTTGCATCTCCGGTCAGCGACGCTCCATCATATCCTCTCTCATATGAAAGCCTCACCGTTCTTGGAGAGAAGGCAGCAGCAGAGGCTCATCAGAACAGGAACTCATTCCTCGCGGCAGTCAATGATCCTCAGGGGGTGTTTGCGGGCGATACAGAATTTGTGAGTGTCCTTGCAGAAAATGGAACCCTTTTGGCCGACCCTGCTGCAGAGACCTGGATTGGAGAGGAGATCGCCACTTACATGGATCAGAACACGGTTCCGTATGGACAGGCAAGACAGGCACTTGCCAGGCACGGGGGTGGAATGCTCTATGAAAATTACTATAATAACACCTCTTCTGCTGGTGAACTGCTCATATCCGAAGTCAGGCCTGAAGAAGACGGTCTCATCATTACCACATCCCGCCGCATGCAGACAGCAATTCCTATACTATCAGAAGCGACCATCGCATCCCTCACCTCTGTGTCAGAAACTGATGGGAATAAGACCGGTGTCCCGTACCAGCAGATGGCCGTCCCTGCAGATCCCAACGATACGACAGGTCAAGGAGGCACTATCTTTGAGCCTGACAGAAATGGAATCAGCCTGCTTCCGGCGATTTATGCCCTCGCATCAGAAGGAGGAGGACCCATGTATGGTATTGAACCGGACGGGACTGATATAACCCTCTTTTATGTGTTCCCTGAAACTGACGGACAGGTACTGGTCAGGTGGGTATCTGAACCTGGAAGGAAGCACACGGAAGGGGAGCTTATTCATTCATAAGTCAAAACCTCTTTTTATTCTGGAAAAAGATGAGAATCCGGTCGGATTTTTCCTGCCCGGAAAGTTCATACCTTCCTGCACCAAAGCCTGCCGTATGTATTCTCGTCTGGTGTGGCTCGTGCTCATTCTTATAGGTATCAGTATACCGGTTAGTATACCGGTTCTGGCAGATCCGGTCATTGTTCCCCTCGGGGGGGAGGTCTATCTGGGAGAAGAGGGGCTTGATATCAGGTATGCAGTTCCCTACCCCTATACGTCCATCGCATATTTTCCGGCCGGGTCCTCTCCCGGACGTGACCAGCCGCTTGACATCATGCAGGTGAATCAGGGGAGATTCAGTGTCATTCCGGACCTCTTTTATGACCGGACCGGCGCATGGTACCAGTGGGACCAGATACAGGGAATTCCCGGGCAGGTTGCGTTCATCGTCAGGAACCCGCGAATATCATTAAAGGTCATGGACCGGAACACGATGGGAGATCGGTCATATGGCACGGTATCGCGGGGAACACCCCTGGTCATTCAGGTTGAAACAAATCTTGCCGGTATTACCCGGAGACCGGATTACTCCTCCAATGACGGACCGGTGAAGATTCAGATACGAACGCCCGGAGGAGGGACCCTTGCCGGAGTAAAGACACCCGGTGGTGGCCAGTATATCTTCAGTTCATTCAAACCGACCGGGGAACTCGGATATGCTCCTCCGATTGAGAGCGGGGGCTGGGATACCGGCTGGAGCGGGTATGAGTCAGGTCTCTACCATATAGAACCAAAATTTGCGGTGAACCGGATGGACGATAACCTCAGATCCTATCAGGGCGGGTATACCCTCCGGGGCACTGAGGTTACGCTCGGAACCGAACGGGCGGGACTTCATCTCTCAGATGAGACCGTGGTGAGAGGAGATCCATTTGGTGTAACGATCACCGGATCTCCGGGATCCCCCTATATCATCTGGATAGAGGGAGGAAGCAGGACCGGTTCTCCGGGTGACCAGCCACCAATGATCATCACCTCACAGGAGGGGGTGAGACAGGACAATCCTGACGGTCCTTATATCATCGGATCCTATCGCCCATCCGGAAAACGCACTGCGATTCGTGACCTTGTTCCCTCATACCCGTTTGGCGGGGTATATTACTATGCAGAGGTGACGCCTGACCGGACCGGCCGACGGACGATTGAGTTCAGGACAACACAGGAGACTGGTGACCGGCGATACACCATTCATATCGAAGGCCCTCTCGGATCGGTAAATCCACGATCAGACACGATATCCGTGCAGGTCGTCAAAGGATCCGTATCTCTCACAACCGGGAGCGAGACCTTCACCCTTGGTGACGAGGTACTACTCCGGGGAACAAATACAGGCTCATGTGAGACGTACCTCTTCATTACCGGTCCAAACCTTCCGTCGGCGGGTGGCAGACTGGATGCCCCAAGAAGGCAGGTCTCTGATGGAAATCCGGGAAGTTTCACGACAGCATCCGGGGACTGTGAGACCTGGGAGTTTAGGCTCTATACCGGCGAACTGGGTCTTGATACCGGGACATATACCATCTATGCCGTGTCAGCACCACGTGACCGGTACCACCTGGAAAGCACCTCATGGCAGGCGATTCCCATTACACTGAAACGTCCGTATATCTCGGTCTCAAGCAGGAGAATGACCGTTGCACAGGGTGATGAACTGACGATAACCGGATCTACGGGCGGACGGACTGATGCCGGGGTTGCCATCTGGATATTTGGCAGGAATTACTTCAGGTATGACACGGTGCAGACAGAGCGGGGCGGATGGTTCTCGTATGAGCTTTCCAGTTCTGTTACCAGGGATATGGCACCAGGTGAATATTCGGTCATCATCCAGCACCCGATGGCAAACGGGAACTTTGATCTCTGGCCAGACCGGAATCGTGAGATGGTGCTTGGCACGACTCCCTGGTATGGCGCTCCGGTATTCAGAATTGCAGGTCCGGGGGCTCTTCAGGGCCCTGCTGCGGCTGCTGCCCTGATCACCGCCCTGCAAAGCCAGTTTATTGATGATACCTACACCGAGTACTCAATCATTGTGCAGAACCCCAAGATTGCCATCACAGCAGGGTCACTGAACGGGACGACGGAGATGCCCATCGTAATATCCGGAACAACGAACCTTGCATCAGGTTCACGCCTCCTTGTTGAGATCACCGACGAGCAGTTCGGGCCAACCCGCAAGGGCGGTGATGGCAGCTGGTCCGGGTACTCAGGAACGACAACCGTATATCAGGGACCAGGAGAACGGGAGTTCGCATTTGAGATCCCGGCCGGGACACTGAAAGAAGGGCGTTACCGGGTTCTTGTCCAGGCGGTCTCCTCTCAAGGAACTGCATCAGGTGTTCTGCAGGTCACAATACCGGTAACATCTGGAGAGACCATGACCGTGAACCTGACACCACCAAAGTCTCCGGCACCAGTCCAGACACAGATACAGATCCAGACATTGGAACCAGAACAGATACCAACAGAGCCGGCCCAAACAGAGGGGCCTGTATCGACACCTGATCTGGTCTATGAGACTCCAACGGCGGATATGGGCGGAATGATACCTGATATTACGCGGATAATCCGGGAACCCCCTGTCCTGCTCGGTTTTGGAATCCTGTTCGGCCTGTGCGTTGCAGGACTTATTGCAGCACTGGTTGCATGGATGCGCAAAGAGAGAGATGAAGAAGAGAATGGTTCAGAAGGCAGCGATGAGGAGGATTTGAAACTCACTGATAGTGAAGAGGAAACGGACGAGGGTTCCGGTTCATAAGTAAGAGGAGAGAGGGAGTGAATATGGACGTGTGCGGCATGACCTGATATGATGTCTCCCTTCTCTTTTCAGGCAGATGTTTCTAAACCACTTTTTACCGGAATACCAAAATGTGCATCGAAAATTGCGCGCCGACAAGAGAACGGATGACGGGTTATTTCTGACAAACAGAAAGAGCGTTACACCACCATATAAAATTTTACCAGGGTGCCGTGTATAAAGTGTCATTGTACCTTATAATGTTCAAAAATATACCGGTAAACAGGTGGGGAGGCACATGACTGAAGAAGATCCTCTATCAATAGTGCAGGTGCGGTATGCACGGGGAGAGATAGATACAGCAGAGTATGAAGAATTTCTCTCCTGGTTTTTGAAAAATATCTCATTCCAGCAGGTTCCATCTCTCAAGATTGCTTCAGAGCGATACGCAAACGGAGAGATTACTATCGGGCAGTATAAGGAGATCATCTCTCATCTTCTCAATGATATCAGCAATTATCAGCAGAGTGCTCCACTCAGGGCAATTCATC
This sequence comes from Methanospirillum hungatei, assembly GCF_020216685.1. Lineage (GTDB taxonomy): Archaea > Halobacteriota > Methanomicrobia > Methanomicrobiales > Methanospirillaceae > Methanospirillum > Methanospirillum hungatei_B. The sequence continues at coordinate 9,441 of NZ_JAIWNS010000074.1, forward strand.
TCAGGTATGCAGAAGGGGAGATAGATACTGCTGAATTTGAAGAGAAGGTCGGGGTTCTCATGCGGGACATTCCTGCATATCCCTATAATCCGCCACTTGCAGTCCTGTTTATGCGGTATGCAAAAGGTGAGATCGATAACCTGCGGTACCAGGAGATGCTTACCCATCTTTCTACATACTGCACGCCAAATCTCCCCAGTACGCCAAAGGAGGCACCATCGTCTCCTGAGCCACAAAAAACCTCTGCTCCCTCTCCAAAGCCCGCAGCACCTCCTGGAGGACAGAAACCTCCTGCCTCTTCCCCTCCACCTGCGGCAAAGCCACCTGAAGCTCCCCAGACACCGGATCCCTACCGTTTAAATTTCGCAGCAGTTCAGAACCCTCCTTCTCCGGTTGGTGATGTCAGTGCAGTCCACCCGGATCTCCATGGTGGATTACCCCATGAGATGGACATCGGAGGCCTGGGGGGACCAGGTGCCGGCGTCATCAGTGAGCAGCAGGTGATGATGGGACCGGCTCAGGATACCACGGCTGAACGGGGATCGTACCACATTACCGAT
>NZ_JAIWNS010000075.1 GCF_020216685.1 Methanospirillum hungatei
ATCAGTGCATCCGCCGCCCCGGTAACGGTTCTGGTAAAACCGGACATGGAAATCCCGAAGAAAGAGACGACCATCTCATTTAAGCAGAACCTCTCAGAAGTTCAGCCTAAAGAGGAGATTCCCGCCCCATCTGAACAGGAGGCGGTACCATCTGCACCGGCTCCCGAACCTGACACCATTATATCAGAGGTTGCCACTTCACCTTCAGGGAACCATCAGAAGATTAAGGCACTCATTAAGCAGGGTAAATACCATGAAGCCATTACCCGCCTTGATGAGATGCTTCTTGAGTCTTCTGATGACTACCGGTCATTGTTCCTGAAGAGTATTGCACTCTTTAACATCGGGAAGGGTGATGAGGCACTTGAAATATTAAGCAAAGCAAAGGAGTCCTGCACCAATAAGGATGATGCGAAAGAGATAGAACGGATCTACAGCCATATTGTGCAGAAAGGCGGAAGCAAGAACGGACAGAAGAAAGATAAGGAAAAGGAGCCTGCACCGGGTGCACAAAAGGATGTAGGCAAAGTCCCTTCCCTGACAACTCATCCTGAACGGGTGAAGAATGAACACTCTGATATGATCGAGAAGATCTGTAATCAGGCACAGGGCTTGATTGACAGCGGCGATTATAAAGGAGCAAATGACATATTAGCCGATATCCAGAACCTTGTGAAGGATATACCGGTTGAAACCATGCAGAAAGAGTCTATTGACGATCTTTTTGCAGCAAAAGGATTTGTTCTGTATCAACTGAAAGAGTTTTGTGAGGCGAAAAAATTCTTCAAGGAAGCGACCAGGATAAATCCAAAGAATGAGACCGCAATACATTATCTGAATGACATCAGGGTTCGTGACTGTAACAAGTTTGTTCGGCACGTATAAGTCATGGAAAACCCATGACCATTTTTGTACCTGAACAGCGGTTCACTATCAAACACTATCTTTTATATAATATATTGGATAATTGGATCATACAGATATCTGGCCTGTTTGTGGGATGTGAGCCCCCGGTATCCGGAACGGAGGTATATGATGAATGATGAAGAGGACATGCTCGAGCTTCTCGACGATGAGGGGACGGCTGATCAGCTTGACCTGGAGCTGGATGAGCCGGAAGAGGAAACTTCGCCTTACATTGACGAGAGTATAGAAGAAGCAGCGCCTGAACCAGAGGAATCCGAAGAACCGGAGGAGACCGGAGGGCGCGAACTTGAGATCGATATCAGGTTAATTATTATTGCAATTGTCGCAATAGCAGCGATCATACTTGCAGGAGTATTTTTTGTCATGCCTATGCTGATGCCGTCCGGTCCGCCGACGGTTGTCATGACACCAAGTCAGTCTGGAGAAGACGTATTCCTGTATTATGAATCCGGCCCTGACCTTCAGGAACAGGATGTAAGATTTACGCTGGGTGGCGCTGAAATCCCACGGGAAAAGATCATGCTGATGGGGGGCATGACATGGCCGTGGACACAGGGGACGGTCCTCAAGGTTGACACCTCCGGATATGCAAAACCTGCAACGGTTGCGGTACTATATACGAAAGGGGAGGGTGAAGCCCTGCTGTTTTCAGCACCAGCAGAGCCCACACCGACACCAACACCGACTCCCACCCCTGAGCATACACCTGAACCGGTTATGACCCCGGAGATCCCGGTTCCGTCTCATACGATTTCTGTCCAGCCGGTTCTGACGGAAGACTTCATGAACCAGAATCTGATCAGGTTTGATGCGCAACCAACAACCGGCATTCAGCCACTGACCGTTCAGTTTGCCGATCAGACACAGGTATGTGCACAGAACCGGTCATGGAACTTTGGTGACGGGATGACATCCAATGCACGATACCCTGAGCACATCTATCCTTTCCCGGGTACCTACACCGCAAGTCTTGACATGACCTTCTGTGACCCTGATGAGTCATCAGAAGCACCGGTAAAAGAGATCACCGTGCTCCCGGTTGACCGGCAGGACACGCTTCTTTCTGGCCCCGGAGCAGCAAGTATTGATGCAGGAGGATCATTATTCTTCACTGTCAAGGGCCCCGCAATGCTGATTCGGATAGGAGGAAAGGATTCCTATCTGAAGAAGGGGGACCTGGTCAGAATTGACCTGAACGATGGGGGAACCGGATATATCTCTATCATAAACAATGCTATTGTCCAGTTCAACTTTGAAAACGTATCAATATGGGTCAATGGCAAGGAATTTGGATCCGGATGGCTTACAAACATCAATATCAATCAATATGAGCAGATTGCATCGGCTGACATCACCATCCGGATCATTGCGAAGGAACCTGGTCTCAAAGGACTGGTAAATGGTATTCCGGCGATTGTGGCAAGTCCGGGTCAGATGGTAACCCTGCACAATGTCGGAACCGATTCAACCGGCAAGTTCCTCTTCAGTATCCAGGACGGGGCAGGATTTTCCTTCAGGGGAGGTATTGAATCATATGAAGTCACTACTCCCTTTTGAATATTTTTAAACCAGTGTATAATCAATGAATAAAGGCAATCTGTGCGGGGGGGTGCAGACAGGTGAGGAAAACGGGATGGGTTTGGTACATGAATAAAGAACACGCAATGACACAGATCCAGACAATCATGGTCATGACCGTTATCATGATTGTTCTGTTTCTTCTTGGTGTGATCCTGGTGGTATGGAATCCGATACCTGAACGGATACCAAAGGCCACCATCAGTATTGAAGGCGAAGGCGACTCGATCGTGATGCAACACATTGATGGTGATTCGTTCTCATCAGACCGGCTTATCATCAAGGTGAACGGAGATGTCCAGCCGAACACAAATATGAACTTCCAGGGGGGTACATGGCCCTGGTCTCCAGGAGAGCGGATGCAGTTTTATTACCCGGCACCGGATGCTCCACGACTGGTAGAGGTGCTGTACGTGACCGACAAGGGAGACAGTGTTCTCATTGACAAGGCACGTCTTGATCCCCCGCCGGTGGTATCGGCAACTCCCCTTCCGGTTGAGATGGTCCTTCCGGTCACTCCGACTCCGCTACCGACCAATATCCCGGTAAATTTAAAGGATGCAAACCCGTTCCAGCCACCGATCAGTGACTTTACCGCTGAACCCAGGGTTGGCGATCCCCCACTGACGGTGACGTTCCATGATCTGAGTTACGGACAGGTCTCTGAATACCTCTGGAGCTTTGGAGACGGCTCCACGTCTACCCTTCAAAACCCGGTTCATACATATTTTGTTCCAGGAGCATACACCGTCAGCCTCCTCGTGACCAATGCGTATGGATCAAACCGCCGGACTGCCGGGGACTTTATCGTGATCGGATCCCCGCCGGTCGCAAAATACCTTGCCGAACCATCCAGTGGACAGGCACCGCTGACCGTTCAGTTTACTGATCTCTCAACCGGCAGCCCGAAGAGCTGGGAGTGGTCATTTAGTGATGGGACCCAGTCATCTGAGAAGAACCCGGTTCACATCTTCCAGTATGCCGGGCAGTATAATGTCACCCTCCGGGTCACCAACGCATATGGAACCGACAAGTACTCCCAGGAGGCCGGGATCAATGTCACTGCCCCGACCAAGATGGATGTATATCTTGCCGGAAGCATAAACGGAGCACTCATCCCTGATGGTTATGTCAGGCTCAGAGTGACTGATCCGGCAAGTTCCATGAAGATTGCCGGAAAGATCTACACCTTTGAACCAGGGGATATGATCCAGCTCATCTACGGGCCGGGATCCATGGATGGAACCATATCCACCGATAAGAACAAGTTTACCGCATTCAACTTTAACGATATCACTCTTGTCAAGAATGGTGAGACGCTGGCACGGGGCCCGGTCAATAGTTTCTCTCTTGGCGGGTTTGACAGCTATGCATCTGCCCTGAACCTTACCATACCACGAGGGGATCCCTATTCAACGCTGTATATCAATTCTGAACCATACAAGTATGTTGAAAGCCCGAAGTTTACGTTCTTCGGAATCGGACCGGATAGTGCCGGCCGGTTCTTTTATCAGAAATCAGCCCAGGCTATGAACTTCCAGGGCGGGATTGCCGAACTTACCATGGGGTAACCCGGGTACGATCGGCAACCTTTCATTCTTGTGATACGATACCATAGGCACACACGTATGAAAGACCCCCGATTATTCTTTTCAATCCTCATTCTTTCATTGATACTCTCCCTTGAGGGAGGCGTTATTGCCGATACGCCCCTGTATACAACAGACTTTTCAGACGCAACCGGGTGGGAAACGAACAGCCCATCGTCATTTTATCTGGATGAAGGGAAGGGACAGTACCATTACCAGATAACAGGCGGTACCGGATCCTATGCGTACTATCCCCTCTCAGGGCCATTCACCGGTCCGTTCACCCTGGAATTTGATGTGTACCCGGTGCTGACCGAAGAGAAGAGTTCGTTCAGGTTTGGTCTTGGAACAGAAGGGTATGACAGTCAGAAAGGACCGGTTGTCCTTGCCGAGCTTTATAATCAGAATGGAGAAGGGGCGTTTGCCCTCACTGCAATATCTAAGGAAAACCTCCGTTCCCAGACATTCTCCATTCCGGGGAAAGCAAATTATAGTGGAAAAACCGTGCGATTTGTGGACGGGGAGAAGTATCATATCAGGCTTACCTGGTACCCGGTTGAAAAACGGGTCAGTATGACGGTCACTGCTCCAGGCGAGAACACCCCGCTGTTTAGTCATTTTGTAATGGTAACCGGTAAGATGGAAGAGTTTACCCACCTGTTTTTGACGTCCATCGGTGAGGGACAGAACGGGAGAAAGGCCCACGGGTATATCGACAACATCAGTCTGACATCTCCAAGTTCAATCCCTGCAACCCCTGAACCTGTCATCACGTCACAGGAACCAACACCAACACCGACTCTGGTGACCAGTGTAACCAGCGTCGTTCCCGGACAGAATGGTGAGCCGGTAGATATAACCCCTGATCCGGTTCCAAAAAGAACCCCTCTTCCTGCTCCACCGACCCCTGTCCCCACTGAAAAAACTGGATTATTACCCCTCACCGGGATTTTGGGAGTGGGATTCGTTCTCTTCCTTTTCAGGAGATAGTATGGATGAACATATCATAGAAGCAGCCGGACGTTGCAGAGTCATTGTCAGAGATGGGAAAGTGGTGGAAGTTGGAAGTCCTCTGATATCCGACTGTCCTCTTGCACGCAGGTTTGCCTGTCCGGTCAATGAGATGACATCTGAAGCGATTCGGGATAATATTCAGAACCGTATAGACTCGTTTGGGATGTGCACCCCGGGTCGTGAACTCACTTCAGAAGAGGTGTTTGTCGGATTTGGAGCGTCAGAGATTATCAGCACCGCCCTGAAAAGCCGGTATATTGATGCAGCGGTCATCGTCTGTGACGGGGCCGGTACCGTCGTTGTCACAAAAGCGGAGATGGCACAGGGAATAGGGGGGAGAATGTCAGGACTTATCAGCACGTCACCGATTCCTGATGTTATCCGGAGAATAGAAGAGGAGGGAGGAATCGTTGTCGATCCTGACCATGCCTTTCTTGATCCCATTGCAGGCGTCCATGCTGCGAAAAAGGCAGGATATGAGCATCTTATCGTGACCATCCATAATCCGGAGGATGCACGGGCTATCAGGGAGTATGATTCTGATGCCATCATCATCGCCGTGCATACAACCGGTTACTCTCACGAGGATGCAGAGAAGGTCAGACAATATGCGGATATCGTAACCGCATGTGCCTCACAGACTATCCGTGAGATCTGCGGACCATGCGCCATTTTGCAGGCAGGATCCACAGTGCCGGTATATGCCCTTACCCCTGGCGGGAAACACCTGATCCTTCTGCGAATGGCCGCGATAGAATATCCGCTCTTTGTAACCCATGCAGATCTGCCTGTCTCCGGGGAGAAGAGTCCTCACCCCCTGATCTGAGAGTCACCTATTTATCTCCATACGCAAAAATCCAAAAGCTGATGAGATCTATACGGACCGGAATGCTCATTGCACTGTGCATTTCCCTCTTTTCATCTCTTTCCATGGCCGTACCGATGCCTGATGACATGATTTTTTTAACCGAAGAATATCCACCATTTAATTATCTTGAAAACGGCGTGCCTTCCGGCCTGTCAGTGGAACTTCTCAAAACTGCACTTGAAAGAGCCGGGATTCCCTTCTCCACCGAAGATATCAGTTTTATGGCCTGGTCTGATGCATACCGGATGACAGAATCCAGGAACAATACCGGGCTTTTCTCAATGGCACGAACACCGGAGCGTGAGGAACGGTTCAAATGGGCTGGTCCCCTGATGCAATGCCCGCTTGTTTTCTTTGCTGAAAATGAATCCCTGAAGACTGCACGGCCGGAGAACAAGGATCTTCGGGCAGTTGTCATCAAAGATGATATTGGCCTGTATGTCGGCAGAGAGGCAGGAATTCCGGATGAGAACATATTTCAGGTGACAACCCCTGCAGAAGCAGTCCAGCGACTGATCGATGGAACATCAGATGTCTGGGTCTATGCCCTGTATCCTGGTGAGAGCCTGATTCAGACCATCGCAGAAAATCCGGAATCATTCTATATCCTTGATGATCTGGGCAGATCAACCTACTACATTGCATTTAACCTGAATACCGATCCTGACATCATGAATGCCATTCAGACCGAACTGGATGCGATGAAAACGGACCGCAGGGATGAGGGAATTACCACCTATGAAAAGATTGTCGGGAAATACATCGGTCCGATTTGTGCAGAAAAGTCACAAACACGGCAACAGATAATCAACCTGGTCAATCTCACCGCGGATGCCATCAGCCGGGATGCAACCGGAACGCTTGCAGATATTCAGAACGGACGACATCCATACAAGGACCGGTCTGATCCTTCGTTATATGTGTATGTCTTTGATACCGGGGTCACTCTCATCGCCAACGCTGCGCAGCCTTCCCTTGCCGGGACGAACTTTTCAGGAAAAGTCGATGCATCGGGGAAGAAATTCAGGGATGAGATCGTGACCGGTGCGATGAAACAGGGTTCAGGTATTGTGACATACACCTACTCAAACCCGCTTGAGACGGGAATTTTCTATAAAGAGGCCTATTATACCCTCGTGACCGGGAGTGATAAAAAGCAGTACATCGTCTGTGCCGGACGGTATCTCTCCTGTGACGAGATCTGACCTATTTCCATCTCTTTTTCACATGAAACAGCCGTGACTGCTCTTCCCGCTCCAGTTCTTCCCGGCTTGCCGTAATCGTTGCAATAGACGCTTCGAGTGATGGTATTACCACATGCTCGAGTGCTTTTACCCGGCGGGAAATCCGCTCTATCTCGGCTATCAGGTGGCTGAGTGCTGCGGCATTTCCGGCATATGCAATAATTGCATCAACAAGCTTCTCATATGCATCTGCCAGATCATCAATGACCAACGAAGTACCAAGGAGCCCGTATCCCCGATCCACGAGATCTGTCCTCACATTACTCCCGGTAATCACCGGGACCCGGATACCAAAGAGGTTCTTTTCCGAGAACTCAATCTCGGTCTTTGATTCCACCGAGTATGCTGCTATGGTGACGTTGAGCATCCCCTCAATCATGTAGGCAGGGGCCAGAAGATGCCTGACCCGCCGGTACCTGACCATGAGAAGATCATATTCTGCCTTCACAAGAGGAGCCAGGTTTGTGACTTCCAGAATAAGGCCGTCCAGTTTCATCTGCAGCGTCTTATGGGACCTGACGGCGATTTTAAGTCTTGACTTTAATACAAGGAGTTCTGATTTCGTCGGCCTGATATCACGAAGATATGACACCTTACATCACCAGATGCTGTCTGATAAAATCCGGATTAACACCGAACTGCTTCCCTCTCGCTATAGCCCGGAGGTTTGCAATCTCATACCGCTTGTGCTCAAGATAGGAGATGATGGGAAGAACAGAGAACTGGTGTCGCCGTGCAAGTCCATCCAGATGATGAAGGAGCATGGCATTCACCGAGAGCATGACGGTGTATAAGGGTGTCTTGTGAGCCGCCCATCTCCGCCACACTACATCGGCCGCATCAGCCTCACAGACATTCTCGTCACATCGCAGGTTTTTGAGTGCTTCGGTGAGTATTGACAGGATCCCGGCACGGGACAGTTCATTCACAAAGGTTTCCCGGTCTGTCACCCCATAGAGCCTTTGAAAGTCTTCCGGATTCATATATCCGCCTGTCACCATGAACGGGGTGATATCAGATACGGTGCTCCCGGCTCGAAGCCGGAATATATTCCTGATATTTAAGATATCTATCTCAAACCGCAGGTGGGGAAGGATGACATCACCGCCCCTGATACCAAACCGTGCATCGGTGAGGAGATTTCCATAATACGCAAGGTAAAGATCGTTCTCCAGGGAGGCGAATAGGCCACGACGGTATCCGCCAGATATCCGTGCAGATACAATTTCGTGATGGGGCCATGAGGAGAGATTATCAGCAATTTCCTGAATGGACCGGAGGGTCAGGAGGTGATCAAGATGCGAGGGGGACAGGACACCGGCAGGGATGAGCACGGCCCGTATCCGGTCACCAGGGATGTGAAACTGGCATCCCCGCAGAATAAGCATGACATTCTCGATATCCCATCGGGAAAAATACTGCTCAGCAAGTTCCTGTAAGGCGCCGGGGGCAATAGAGAGGATGCTGCGGTAAGTTTTTGCGAGATTTTCAGTCAGAGCATGTTCGATTAACTCAATATCTGAATAGGCAGAGGAGAGCATATGCACCTCTTCATGGTATCCGGATTCTCCAATAAACCGGATGATCTGGGAAAGCTCCATATTCAGGAGCCTGTTGTACTGGTCAGGCGAAATGAGAGACTTCTTCTTCAGCCCAATCCGGGTACAGATATACCGGTACGAGGAAGGGGTTACCAGATAATGGTGCATGATAGGAGTGATTTTCTGTTCTGCTACAATATATGAGTCAGGTATTTCATATACCCTGTCATATCGTATGTCATGAGAGCGGAGGTGACGAACGATGTATTCCCTGGATATTGCTGCCATCACCAACACCGGGCTGTACCGAAGACGCAATGAAGACAGTCTGCTGGTGGGCAGAGATGTTCTTGCCTGCGTATCTCTGACTGAGCCGAAAGCATGGAGGGTTGATTCATATCCGGTCATCCTTGCCGTTGCAGATGGTATCGGCGGTAGTGTGGCCGGAGATATTGCAAGCAGGGAGGTGCTGATTTGTCTGGCACGGCCACCGTGCCCGGACCGTGAGGAGACCCTTCATGACCTGATACACGCAGCACAAACCCATCTTGATCACCTGGTTGAAACCAGGCCTGACCTTGACGGGCTTGGAACAACCCTTGCTGGTGTGCTCGCTCTGCATGACCGGATAATCATCTTTTCATGTGGTGACTCGAGAGTGTATATGAGCATGCCTGGAGATGAAGCGCTACAATGCATGACAAAAGACCATTCGGTTGTCCAGGATATGATCGACACCGGACGGCTGACTGAAAAAGAGGCTAGATCTCATCCGCTTGGTCATATCATCACCTCATGCCTGTCTGGGGGACGGAGAAGGAGCTCAAACGATATCCGAATGTCAACTCACCCCATACAGAAGGGGACACGGCTGGTTCTCTGCACCGACGGGGTTTGGGATTACGGAGGCGAACGCTTTCTCAAGGCAGCAATGAAAGGGGATCCACCCTTCGCAACACAGGAGATTCTTTCCATCTGCTATGATGCAGGAGCTCCGGATAACATTACCCTCATCATCGCTGATGTTGAATAAAAAGGTTAAAAGTCGTCCCAGCTTTTGTTCTTGTCTTCGATGACCACCAAAGACAGGGTCGAGAGTTCATTGATTCCATCACCGGCTTCTTTCCTGGTATTCCATGGGTCTATCTTTATCGTCAGGTGATTTGGAAGCCGGGGGATATCATGAGGGATCATGAACCGGAGGTCAAACATGGCGGATGTCCCTCCTTTCAGGGGAGGAAAGGTATCTGTGACCGGAATGAGCCTGGTATCACCAAGCCATGCCTCTACCGGGACATTGCCCGGGGCGATGTCATCGCCTCCCTGATTTGTGATGATGATCCGGGGAGTAACCGACCTTCCCGGGCGGGTGTACGCATAATCACCTGCCAGAGAGACCTTTTCCAGAACATAGTCATGGTCAGCTTGAGGCGATACCACCTGGGCAGGGGCGGTAAAGACGATAGACGATGTATGTGAGATGTTTGTATCCGCGACAACAGAGCAGGCAGGCATCAGAAGAAATCCGATGCTGATGACCAGAAAGTATACCCTGATATTCATATAAAGCCTCGATAATCCTGTATAGGTTAGATTATCTATTCGGAAATGGTTTCCTCTATGGGTTTTAAAGCAGCCCGAACCATGCAATATACGAGGTGATGACCATGATGACCAGGATGATTATCAGACCCTTATAGATGCAGGAATGACAGATGCCACTTCCCATATGGATACATGCAGAGCAGTGATGTTCTTTGCAAATACGGCAGGTATGTTCTCCGTCATGATCTTCATGATGTATACAGGGAGTGACAGACATACCATATACTGGCAGGTTCTCTCGTAAAAATCCTTTTCGTATCTCCTATCACTACGATATACCACCGGGATCGGTTTTTTTAAACCCGGATCTCTCACATGAGTCTGGAGAAATATTCTCCGGTTTTCAGTATGAAACCTATAATTTTAGGTCAGACTTTTCGCGAATCCTGAACATCTGGCTTGAACGATAAAATGCATTCAAATTGCAGGCTTTGGAAAAATCACCGTTACCTTGACTATTCAAAACCCTTTTTCCTGGTATGATAACGTTTTACACAGAGATCGTCATCAGGAATGGTTCTATCTCCGGCGATATCAAGAGTTTTTGCGTTCCTTCACGGTTCGGTCTTTCAGGATACATGAACCATCCGGATAGCAGGTTTCTTCTCATTTCAATGAAAGATAGATTGAGCAGGCAAATATCAGCATGTCACATGTGAGATGAAGATGCAGTCACTGAAAAGAAGAGTCTTTGATATTATCGATGATAAGGATGAAGGAGGGAGACCGAACAGCATCTTTGACTTTTTCATCATCTTCATCATTATTGTCAATACCTTCGTCATCTTCATTGAGACATATCCGACCATCCAGAATAATTACACAGAATATCTGGATCTTATCGAATATATCACCATCATTGTCTTTACCACAGAATACCTGATCAGAATCTGGACCTCTACCTGTTATCCGGAGTATTCACACCCTGTTACCGGAAGGCTTCGGTATGCCTGTTCCCTCACGATGATCATAGATTTTTTCGCAGTTTTTCCATTTTACCTGATGTTCGTCATACCTCTCAGTCCATATGTTGTTCATTTTCTCCGCCTGTTCAGACTGTTCAGGGTTTTAAAACTTCTGAGATATTATGGATCCATTGATGTGATATACCGGGTGATTAAAAGAGATAGCCAGTATCTCTTCTCGATTATCATTATCCTGCTGGTTTTTCTCTCTTTCAGCTCATACCTCATTTATATCTTTGAAGCTGAAGCACAACCAGATAAAATCCAGGATTTTGATGACGCTCTCTGGTGGGCTATCGAGACGACGAGCACTGTGGGATATGGTGATGTTATTCCGGTCACGGATATGGGGAAATTCATTTCCTTTCTCATAATAATTCTTGGAATCGGGATAATTGCACTACCAACAGGGATTATTGCTTCAGGATTCCTCGAAGAGATCCGTGCTTTAAAAGAAGGATCACGAGATCTCTATGACCTGCATCTGGCAGATGAGATAAGAAAATTAAAGGAACTGCGGGATGAAGGGATCATTTCAGAGGATGAGTTTTTGCTTGGGAAGGAGAAGATACTGAAATAATTAAATATCTGGAATCACTGGAATTATTCGTCCTGATTTAGATACCGATACCAATAATCAGGAGGATGTGATGTAATGCCCAACCTATCTCCACGAATCCAGTAATTTGTCTTAAACAATACATTGCATTCAGAGCGGGGGCTTTGAAATAACCACGGTTTTTTTATTTATTGTTCCAAAATTTTTTGCCGGGCATAATAAACCGGTAGATTTTTTGAAACTGCAAACATATCATTCTGAATAGAGTATGGATGAATGTTCATCGTTCCGGGAGATTGACATGATTGAAAAACAGATAGATCCTGAAAGAGTCAGAAAAATGGCCGAAATATGGGGGATCACGGTCACTGCTGACGGAAAGGTCAGGATTCCGGTCTGCAGCTATAGTGATGTGCTGCCTCTCATCAAAAAGAGGCCGGAACGTTGAAATATTATTATAACTGCCTGTCAGATATCGTGTTCATGCTCTCAAACGGATACATGGAGATGAACTATACCAGAATTTTCGTGATTTTTTCCCTGATATTCATAATTTCACCAGTATCTGCCCTTTCAGTTCATTTCCTTGATGTTGGTCAGGGGGATGCTACGCTTATCAGACATAATGGCCATACCATGCTTATCGATGCAGGGGATATGGATGCCGGCCCTGATATTCTCTCTTATCTTCAGTCCCAGGGGGTTACTCGTCTGGACGTTCTGGTCTCCACACATCCGCATACTGACCATATCGGGGGAATGAGCGAAATTGTACATGCACTACCAGTCAGTCTCTATGTTGACAATGGAGCGACCCATACCACCCCGGCCTACCGTAATCTGGAAAAAGCCCTGATAAAAAAACAGATCCCGTATGCAACCGCGAAAAAGGGTGATAAAATTCCGTTCACCGATGATATCACCATTCTTGTGACCTCTCCGGATGATCTCACCGGTGATATGAATGAGGACTCACTTGCTCTTCTGCTCACCTACGGGGAGGTCAGGATCTTCTTCACCGGGGATTGTGAGAGTTGTGATGCCTCATGTGATATCGTAAAACTGGCACATCATGGCTCAAAAGGATCTGCGACCCGTGCTATCCTGAAGGGAGATATTCCGGACTGTGCAATTATCTCGCTCGGGAGAGACAATGAGTATCATTATCCGGCCCCTTCCACGATCAATGCCCTCAAAAAGGCCGGGGTAGAGGTATTCAGGACTGATGAAGAAGGGACGATTGTTTTGATGTCTGATGGGAAAAAATACTGGTTTTTCTGATATGGTTTTGGCGATCGTTGACCGGGTTGAGGATGATGTACTGGTATTGATGACCGATACCAGACCGACCAAAGAGATACATCTTCCAGTTGAGCTCTTTCAGAGTTTTTCTGAAGGGGATGTTGTCAGGATAATCGTTGAAAAGGATGAGGAAAGGAGGGAAGAGATTGAGAATGAGATCAAAGACCAGAGAAAGCTATTAAAAAGCGTTCGCCTCTCATGTTCCGGTACGTGAGTACCAATAAACGACAGTTCTCATGCAGTATGTCTGACATTTGCAAAGGATTATGGCTCATCCAGACAATTAAACTTTCAGAACTGAATTTACGTATCAGGTCAATCCGGCTCTGAAATATCCTGCCAAAAGTATGATCCCGATTTGCCATTCCAGCTCCAAAAGAAATAGACTCCAATGGCTATTGATAGTCCTTGCTGCACTGTTTATCATTACTGTATGCTGCTCACCGGTTGCCGGTGCACGAGAGGTACGAGTAGCCCTGACTGAGCTGAGGCCCTCCCTGTTCACTGATGAGCAGAATTATCCTGCCGGGTTTTTTGTTGACCTAATCGAGGATCTGGCAAAAATTGAAGGTTGGAATGTCATCTGGATACGTGGAACACTCTCTGAAAGCTGGGATCGCCTGTCGCGGGGTGATATCGATCTCATACCAGCAGTAACTGTTACTCCGGAGCGTTTGATGCTCTATGATTTCACAAATGAATCGGTCCTTTCTATCTGGTCACAGGTCTATGCACGCCCGGATTCTGGGATTAATACTATCCTTGATCTGCAGGATAAACAGATCGCAATGGTCAGGGGAGCATCCAGTGGGATGGGACTTAAAGACTATGCAGAAAAATTTGGTGTTACAGCAATATATCTGGAGAAGGACAAACCTGCAGATATTCTAGCCGCGGTGTCAAAAGGAGAGGCCGATGCTCTTGTTATGTATAATTCTGCAGGTCAAGAAGAGGTGAAGAAATACGGGCTCATTGCAACTCCTGTGATGTTTAACCCGGCACAATTTGTCTTTGCAGTTCAGAAAGGCCGGAACCAGGATCTCATCAGGGCTCTCGATCCCTATATTGCAGAGGGAAAGAAAAACCCCTCATCCACCTACAGCACGTCAATGCAGAAATGGTACAGCATAAAAGCAGAAGAGATAATTCCCACATTTTTATGGTGGATCCTTGGAGGTATTGTAAGCCTTGCCTCTCTCTTTGTTGTCATGAGTTATCTTCTCCGTCGTGAAGTCAGGCGAAAGACGGCTGAACTTGCCAGACAGAATGAAGAGTTATTGTCGGAGGTCGATCACCGGACCAAAGTTGAGAATGAACTGGTCAGAAAAAATGAGGAGTTACGGGCTGCATGCAACCAGCTTACTGCCATGGATGAAGAACTGAAGAAAAACTATCATGATCTGATGAAGAGCGATAGTGCCCTGATCCAGGCCAGAAAGAAATTAAACCTTATTAATAGCCTTACAGGTCGGGATCTGAAAAATTTATTCTTTACTCTCACAGGTTTTATCCACATATCAAAGGAAGCTGAATCCCTTGAT
>NZ_JAIWNS010000298.1 GCF_020216685.1 Methanospirillum hungatei
ATATGAATACCATTCGAAATTCACTCATACTTATCGGACTCTCTTGTGCGGTAATTATTGCGATCCTGCTATCCGTCATCACCGGCCCGGTTGAAATATCCCTGAT
Source organism: Methanospirillum hungatei (assembly GCF_020216685.1). Taxonomy (GTDB): domain Archaea; phylum Halobacteriota; class Methanomicrobia; order Methanomicrobiales; family Methanospirillaceae; genus Methanospirillum; species Methanospirillum hungatei_B. The sequence goes on from NZ_JAIWNS010000298.1 coordinate 107, forward strand.
GGAAATTCTGACCGGGGGAATGCAGGACACCACTCATACGCAGATCCTTTTTGATATCCGCCTGCCACGGGCTATCGCAGCAGCACTTGTAGGTGCCGGACTTGCCTGTGCCGGAGCAGCCATGCAGACATTGTTCCGCAATGATCTTGCTGATCCGTATACACTTGGAACATCAGCAGGTGGGGCGGTAGGGGTATCTCTTGCCATTATCACCGGCGCTGTGTTACTGGTCCCGGTAGCGGCATTTGGCGGAGCAATAGGTTCGGCATTTCTCGTGTATCTTCTGGCAGCACAAAAGAGACGACTCAGTACAGGAAATCTTCTCCTCACCGGAATCGCGGTTTCCATGTTTTTCTCGTCGGTGGTCTCAGTCTGCCTCGTATTTTCCGGAAAGAACATGCATCAGATCATGTTCTGGCTCATGGGAGGGCTGTGGAATGCATCATGGGCGGATATTCCCCTCCTTCTCATAACGCTCATCCCAGCCGGGATCCTTGCACTTTTTTCCCGTGACCTGAATATCATGTCATGTGGAGAGGCAGAAACACGGACGCTTGGTATTGATCCAGAGAAGACAAAACTCCTTCTCCTTGCAGTATCAGCAGGGATTACCGGCCTTGTGGTTTCCGTATCCGGCTCAATCGGGTTTATCGGACTTGTATCTCCCCATATTATGCGGATGATAACCGGTCCGGATCACCGGGTTTTAATTCCTGCATCGCTCGGGTGTGGAGCACTTTTGTTGGTCTGTGCAGACACCATCTCCCGGACATGGCTTGGAGATCTCCCGGTTGGAATCGTTACCGCCTTTTTCGGGGCACCATTCTTCCTCATGCTCATCAGACGGAGATCAGACATATGACCGGACAGATCCTCGAAATATCAGATCTCTCTGCCGGTTATGATGAGAATGATATTCTTCAGGAGATCTCCCTCCTCGTCAGGGAGAAAAGTTTTGTCGGAGTCATAGGGCCGAACGGTTCAGGAAAAAGTACGTTTATGCAGGTGCTTGCCCGATCTCTTCCGGTCAGGGACGGGGACATCATACTCCTGGGTGATCCCCTTCAATCCTATTCATATCGTGATTTTGGGGTAAAAGTAGGGTATGTACCTCAGGAGTCGGATATTAAATTCAAATACCCGGTATATGAAGTGGTTATGATGGGCAGAAATCCTCATATCGAGCGGTTTCGGCCCCCATCAGATGCAGATCACGAGGCAGTCAGAAGAGCTCTTCAGCAGACCGGGACCCTGGAACTTGCTGACCGGCCAATTACCGCACTCTCCGGAGGGGAACGGCAACGTGTCATGATCGCTCGGGTGCTTGCACAGGACCCGGTTCTGCTGCTCCTCGATGAACCCTTCGCCCATATTGATATTCACCACCAGTATGAACTCATCAGGATTATCCGTGATGCGTCCAGGGAAAAAAGGGCAGTAATCGGGGTTTTTCATGATATCAACCTTGCTGCGGCATACTGTGATGACCTGGTTCTTATGCATAACGGCAGGATACGGGCATATGGAAAACCGGAGGAGGTCCTGACCACTGAACTCATCCATGAGGTATTCAGGATAAGACCGGTTATTGATATCAATCCCACTACCGGCACACCCTTTGTCTATGTCGAGGAGGATTTGAAAGAATCAGATGCCCATACACTCAGGATTCACCTGATTTCAGGTGGGGGAACGGGTTCATATCTGATCTCACTTCTGAGCAGATCCGGATATTCACTCAGTTGCGGAGTATTAGCCGAAAATGATTCAGACTGTATGATGGCACGAAAGTATGGTATCCCAACTCTTGCAGAACCACCTTTCTCCCGTCTCTCCTTTGAAATGGAAGAAAAACTAGCCGAACTGGTACTCAGCGCCGATGTTGTTATCGTAACGTCAATGCCGGTCGGGTGGGGGAATTATCCAAATATCAGGGTTCTTCAGCAGATTGATCCAAAAAAGATTATCTGTATTCTTCCTTCATCAGAACCTACCATACCTGATTTTACCGGCGGTGTTGCAACTGATACCATAAAAAAACTCTTGTCAAACGGTGCACTTTCGATATCAAGTCCGGGAGAACTTCTGGAAATACTACAAACGACGCAAATCGTGAATGATTACAAGTAATTCTCTTCACTTACTTTCTTTCTAAATCTCTCGGGCATTGGTGGAGATCCTTTTCTTCGGTCAGATAATCTCCGGGCAGTTTCAATCATATGGAGATATTGCGATTTTGTAAGGGGATATGATTTTCGATTTTGGAACTGAGAATTAATAAATTCACTTTGTTTTTTACTCCATACTTCATTTGGGACAGAAAGAACCCATTCAGTAGATCTTATGATAAATGAGATCCGGTCTTTTCGAATTTTTTCCCGGAATTCATTATCAGGCGGGATCATAAATTAACCTTAAATGATGAATAGAATTACTTTAACAGTTTTTCATCAATAATATTAATTGGTATTTCTCATGAAAACGACACCGGATATTACTCTTCAACAAGCTGCAAAATTGCTTGGATTTTCTAATAAAGCCAGCCTGATGGAGATCAGGAAAAGATACCATGAATTAGTCAGGGAATGGCACCCGGATGTGTCTGCACATGAACCTGATGAATCCCATGAGATGATGATTCGGTACAAAGAGGCAT
>NZ_JAIWNS010000076.1 GCF_020216685.1 Methanospirillum hungatei
GAAAAACCGAGATGTCATCTATGCAAATGAACATCATATTTCTTCTCCTGAAGAAATGATCCGGGTAGCGCAGCGGATGTCAGCTCTTGGAACCGGCATAACCGGAGGGGAACCATTCTTTTTCCCTGACAGACTGATAGCGTATGCCAGAGCGCTGAAAAAAGAGTTTGGACCTGAACATCATATCCACCTCTATACCGGGATGGCTCCGGATAAGGATATCATTCGTTCAATTACCGGGCTTGTTGATGAGGTCCGGTTCCACCCTCCCGGGGATCTCTGGGCCAGTCTGAAAGAAACTCCCTATCATCAGAGCATCCGGTATGCGAAAGAAGCCGGGCTGGATGTTGGTATTGAAGTTCCCTCCCTTCCCAATATTGATGATCTGAAAGAATATCTTTCATACATAGATTTTCTCAATATCAATGAATTGGAATGGGGAGATTTCAACGCTGATGAGATGCGAAGCAGGGGCTATCTGCTCAGGGGAGATATTTCCAATGCAGTTCAGGGTGGATGGGAAAGTGCGAAAAACATCGCTGACCTTCCTAAAGTTCACTGGTGTTCATCAGATTTTAAAGACCGGGTCCAGCTGAGGATGCGGCTGAGAAGAATTGCAGCCAATACTGCCAGAGAATTTGATGAGATCACCGATGACGGTACAATCATTTACGGAGTCTGGGAATGTGACGGTCAGCATGTATCTTTACCTGATGATCTGGATGATGATCTGTTTGAACGATTTGATGATCGTATCGAAACCGGCTGGTGGATATTGGAAGAGATGGCAGATGAAATAACAGGTTCAGCATATTTTGTTGAACGGTATCCTGATGGCGGCATAATTATTGAGGTGACACCGGTATGATTCGCAGATGTATCGAGCATATCTATGAATACCTTATATCCAGACAGTGTATGCATATCCCCCGGCATATTGCAATAATACAGGATGGGAATCGCAGGTATGCAAAAAAACGAGGAATTGCAACATCATCAGGACATCGCGCAGGAGCTGACCGGACCGAAGAGGTTCTGGAATGGGCACAGGAACTGGGGATACGGCATATAACCCTCTATACATTCTCAACAGAAAATTTTACTCGATCCGATGAAGAGGTCCAGAATCTGTTCGCCCTTTTCAAAGAGAAATTAAGTCGAATCAGTATCGACGAGCGCGTCCATAAATATGGTATCAGAATTCAGATGATCGGGGATAAGGATATGCTTCCTGATGACCTCAGAGGGGCTGTTGAGCAGGCTGAAGCTGCGACAGCACACTATGATAATTTTTATCTGAACATGGCTCTGGCTTATGGCGGACGAAATGAGATGCTCCGGACGACAGCCAAAATACTTGATGATGTCAGAAAAAAGAAAATAAAACGGGAAGACATCACTCCGGAACTTTTTGAAGAAAATCTTTACGGTAACAGTGTCTCTCTCCCGCCGGTGGATCTTATCATCAGAACCGGTAATGAGTGCAGAACTTCTAACTTTCTTCCATGGCTTGCAAATGGTCATGAATCTGCAGTATATTTCTGTGCTCCCTATTGGCCGATGTTTCGCAAACTTGACATGCTCCGTGCAATCAGGGTGTATTCAGAACGTCAGGAAATGAAAAAGAGATCGGCGTGTTAGGATCAGGCTCCAAACCTTCTGTTTCGTGACTGGTAATCTCTGAACGCGCGAATCAGATCTATTTTTCTGATTTTCTCCCAGTTCAGGTCCAGGAAGAAGAGTTCTGAATAGACAGACTGCCAGATAAGAAAATCAACCAGATGCGCCCCTCCGGTTTTAATGACACAATCAGGAGTGTGGGAAAATGTCAGATATTTTTCAAGAACATCAGTGGTAACATCTTCAGGTGCGACATTATTATCCACCATAGATTGTATAGCATCAGATATCTCCTCCCGCCCCGATTTTCCAATCGCGATAGTAACGGAAATCCCGGTCCCGAATGTTTCAGATGTATCATCATAATGGAGATGAACGGTCGCGAGATCAGATAAATCGTAAATATCTGATAGATATTGTGGTTTTGTTAATGGACTGTGTGTGCTGATATGGATAACAATTTCAGAAATCCCGATGTTCTGTGGGTCTTTCCTACGGACTTTTTCAGATATCTCCAGACACCAGGAAATAATGCGCCTTATATGTTTTGGATCATTCTCCATTTCAGCATCTGATATCATAAAGCAGATAAACTGAGGAATACTATCAAGATTGCGAAGAAGGTGCCATTCATAAAATTGGTAGATCATAGTATCCTCAAAACTCTGGTTGGCAGGTCAAACGTATGCATTGTCCTCTGAAATGTAGAAATCTCATATTATACTTGGATATATCATGAGATTTGCAGATAACCTTTCAGAATAACTGGCCTTATAACTTCTTTATGATAACTATAAAAGGATTCGATATGATAATGGTAGCATGTGTACGAAAACCCGGGAGATATCATTGGGTTAATATGATAGCAAAACCATTTTTTAAACACTGATGTACAAGTATCTGACTGGCATCGATATAATAGATCAGAAGGGAGGCGTTAATCCAGGAACGAATATCCTGGTTCTGGCACCATCATTCAGTGATGGGGAGCTGGTTGCATCATTTCTGGCTATGCCCAGAAAGAAAGAGTACATGATTGTTCTTGCAACCGAAACCCAGTCTGAAGATCTCATTGATTTCTTTGCAGGAAACGGATTTGATACGAATTATATAGGGATAATTGATGCAATCACCCGGACTTCATTTACCGCCATAGAGGATTCGCAGAAGATTAAATATGTGGGAAGTCCGAGCGACCTGACCGGTATGGACATCAAATTTTCCCAATTAACTGAAGAGATAATGAAAGGAGACTTTACAGATGATCCTGATCAATTATTCCCAACTCCGATCCGGTACTGTATTCTCTCACTGACATCCATGCTTATGTTTCGTAAAATTGACATCATCTATCAGTTCCTCCATGTCGTAACATCAAAACTTCGAAAGATAGGCTCTATAGGAGTATTTTTACTAAATAATGAATCATTTGATCAAAAGACGGTTGCTATCGTAAAACAACTTATGAATATCGTTGTAGAGATTCAAAACAACGATGAGGGAAAGAAAATCCGGATCCAGGGAAGCATGGGCATTTCCATGAACTGGAGTCATTTCTCATGTGAAGATGGGAAATTACTCATTACACCATAATCATCATGCTTATTTTTGTCGGTCTTGGTCTGTACGACCTCGATGATATTTCTATAAAAGGATTACAGGCTATAAAGGAAGCAGATGCTGTCTTCCTTGAGTCATATACATCTGTTCTTACCGGGACCACGATTGAACAGATGCGCGAGAGATATGGAAAAGATCTCATTGTATTAAAAAGACAGGATGTTGAGCAGACACCTGAACCAATTCTGACCGCTGCTAAAAACGGAATAGCAGTATTTCTCACCGGTGGAGATCCGATGGTCTCAACCACTCATGCGGATCTTCGTATCAGGGCACAAGAACAGGGTATTAGTACAAAGATAATTCATGGATCATCCATTGTAAGTGCGGTCTCCGGACTCACCGGGCTGCAGAACTACCGGTTTGGGAAATCCTGTTCTATTCCATATCCTGCCCCAAACTGGTTTCCAAAAACTCCGCTTGATACTATTCTTGCAAATCTGATACAGAACCTACACACCACTGTGTATCTGGATATTCAGGAGAACCGGTATATGTCAGTCCATGAAGGGATTGAACTTCTTGAAAAACTTATGGAGGGATCAACAGATTCAATTCCTTTGTATGTGGGAGTAGCAAGAGCAGGATCAGACTCTCCGGTTGTTGCAGCAGGATCCGGTGAGAGACTAAAACAGGTAGATTTCGGTCCACCACTTCACATTCTGGTAGTGCCAGCAAGCCTGCACGAGATAGAAGAGGAGTATCTGAAGAACTTTGCCGGATATGTTCCTCAGTAAGTACTATTCCATCCTGATGGAATCAGTCAATAGCATCACTCTTTTAAATGTAAGAGGTTCTCCATATCATGCTCTCGGGACCGAAATCTGCGAGATGATATCATCCTATCTTCAGGATTCGGTATATTTTCAAAAAAATGGCGATATCGTCAATCAGTATGCATCATTGGGATATGCACATGGATGGCTTTCAGCCGGAGCATTTTTAGGATTATATGATACCTCTTTTAGGATACATAATTTTTCAGACATTGAATTTCCTGATCATTATGATACAGCTCATCTCTCCGAAAAAACAGAGCGGTATCATTCAATGCTTGAAAATGCAATAGTTTCAGTAAGCGGTTTCCCGGGGAGAGGCTCTCCTCTTGTTCTGGCTGCAGATACATCCCTGAATGAAGTCAGGAAATCGTTTATAAGGGGTGAAGAATTGATGAAAGATGGAATGACTATCCCTGCACTTGGATATCTCTGCTATGGATATGGCTGGCTTGATACCTCTGTCCGTGCCGGCCTTTTACAGGTTCATCACAATTTTCATCTCTTCACGACAGAATTTTAATGACGCCTGGACTGTAATTCATCCCATACCGACTGGAGCGTGACTCCTGATCCCTTCAGGGCAAGCATAAAATGAAATAAAAGATCTGCACCCTCTTCTGAAATTCTGCTTTTATCACCGTTTTTCACGGCAATAATAAATTCGGTGCACTCTTCTCCTATCTTTTCCAGAGACTTGTCTATTCCCTTTCGATGAGTGAGAATTTTTGAGGTATATGACTCCTCAGATGGGTGAGCAGCTCTGTCTTCTATTACCGCCCAGATCTCATCCAGAATTTCAGCTTTTTTCAAATTGCACTCTCCTCTGGAAAAACCTCACCTATTTCATATCCATGAAACCTACGAATAAGGATTCGAGCCTTTTCAATGGTGCAGCCCCCTTTCCCAATCGCAATACCAACGTCATTTTTATCTGAAACGTAGATATTCATCTTCTTTGTCTGATCATCACAGGCAAACCTGAGCACCTGAGCTGGTTTGAAGATATTTGAGAGAAATTCCTTAAGATCTTCAGCATATTCCACCATTTCAACTTTTCTTCCGGTTACTCCCTGGAGACGTCGGATATTATCGCCCTTTTTCCCGATGGCATATCCCATGTCACCGGCTTTAATAACATAAATAATCCGATCAAATTTATCGTCGATTAAACAATCAAGTGCTGTTGATTTTGTGAGAATTCTAAGCTCTTCGATATATCTTCTTTCTTTAAATCCAAGATTTCTTTCCATAGGTAATTCAGACTCCATATTCGCAATCTAATGATATCCGATGGTAATCCAGCAGAGAGGTGAGTATAAAGGTGATACATATAGCCTTCAGATAACACTGGGTATGAAAATTTTTGAGCCATCTCTTTGATAGAAAACCGTGGAAATATTACCGGTTTAATTAATTAAAGGTTATGGTAAAAAAGATGTTGATATCCTGGGCAGGTAGGGCGAATATCTTGGATACGAAAGAAGACGCATAAAATCCTCTTGTTAACCGGTCAGCAGGTAGCAAGCACTCTCTGAGTATCTCCTAGCATTGATGGATATTTGATGGCACTGCTCATTGGAAGCCGGGCAACAGGAGCATATGAAGAACGACGGCATAAAAGTGATTTCAGGGAATCAAGAGATACTGTATACCGGTTTCCATCCATCAGTTCAATGTTCAATGCTTTCCCTGAATACGACAGATATGCAAGTCCTGCGGTTGAACTTACATATTGCTTCCAGTTGATACGTAACTGGAACGTCCGTGCAGAGATTTTACCCCGGATTGCATGTTTTAAATCATCAAGTACAATTCCGAATCGTCTGCCGTCAAGGACCAGTTCTATGATCTCTGTTGGAAGACCTTCCTCATCAATGGTAACTGCTTTTGCTTTCTGCATGTATCCTGCTTTTTCGAGCATTATTATCACCCAGTTGATAATAGAGGGTCAGCAGTACCCTATTTAAATCTTTAAAAAGCAGGGTGAAAGTGAAAATTAATTTATAATGAAGCCTGAATAAAATCCATATAGATTTTTAAAATAAATTTAAAGTCATATTATTGGGTGAAAATTTTTCCCTTCACTTTCGGAAATGAGAGTTTTTTGAGTGATTGATACCCTGATGATCGATCTTTGGAAGATACGATCTTGCAAGTTTTTCCAGTTCTTCAATCTCAAGTGGTTTGGGGATTACGAAATCTGTATTTATCATTATTTCTTCGGCAAGGGCCTGATATGTTGCAGAGAGGGGTGAATCAGGTGCAAACTCAATAACGGTCTGGTTATTTAATTCAGCATGTTGTACAAGGCCGCTCCTCGGGATATAAGCGATTATCTTCGATCCGACTGCAGATGCAAATGCTCCCACCAGTTTCTCTTCATCTGGAAGATTTCTGCTGTTACAGATAACCCCCCCAAGTCTGCAGACCTGTCTGACATTCTGAGATATCCGTGAGATTGCTTTACATATATTATTAGCAGCATAGAGAGACATGAGTTCTCCGGAGGTCACAAGATATACCTCCTGAGCATATCCCTTCCGCATGGGCATAGCAAACCCGCCACAGACAACATCGCCCAGAACATCATACACAATGATGTCTTCATCAAATGCTGAAAGTCGTTCCAGGAGCTGAAAAGTAGCAATAATGCCTCTTCCTGCACAACCGACACCAGGCTCTGGTCCTCCGGCCTCCACGCACAAAACACCCTTATACCCGGTGAATACAACATCATCAAGGGTAAGGTTCTCTTCACCGCGTTCACGGATAAGATCCAACACCGTCGGGATAAGCATCCCTTTCATAAGCATCCGGGTACTATCACGTTTCGGATCACACCCAATCTGCATTACTGAAAGACCACGGTTTACCAGGGCTGCGGAAAGATTTGCTGATGTGGTGGATTTACCGATACCCCCCTTGCCATAGAGAGCGATCTGTTTCATCCCTATTCAGTAATGATGCTGATTATTTGAGGTATCCGGTTTATTGATCCAGGTGATTGGATAATGCTATTCTTCCATTGATTATCTGCCAGGAGAGTATCAGCCGTACGAGGTCGGTTCCGGTGATATGTTCCTGACCTCTGAAAATATTAATGGGTGATACACCGGTCTGGAATTCAATCTGCCGTTCTATCTTATGGATGGTGTCTGGCATCAGTTCTCCATCCACAACAAGAGCACGCATGTTTCGTGAATTCGGAGCATGGGAGATACACGATAATGAAAAATCATGGGATGATTTTTTAAATAAGTCACACAGGTCGATATTCAGTTCAATATCTTCAAAACAGTATTCTTGCGCAGGCATCGAGAGCATAACACGGTATACGTTGCGTTTCTCTCCCTCTTCCTTTCCATACGATGAGTAAAAAATCTGAATAACTGCATCAGCCACGTTTCTTTGGGGGAAAACATATTGATAATAATCAGGCTCTCGCTGAAGTATTTCACGAAGAACTTCATCTTTATCGTAGTTCCGTTTCTTCATATCCCGCCGAATCTTCCAGTCATATTTGACATCCCGTTCCGGATCCACAAAGATGGTGTAATCGTAAAGCGCGCGAAGAGATTTTGTTGCGTATGGATGCAGCCCTTCGATTATGATAAATTTCGTTGGAGTAAATAATTCAGGTTCACCAAAGGTTCCATGATCATGCAGATATACCGGTTTTTGTATTGTTCTGCCTGCCTTCAAATCGACCAGATTTTCTTCCAGTAATTTCAGATTATTTGCTGAAAGGAGCAGAGGGGTTATGCCCATCTCACTCCGTGTTTTTCTATCATAGAGATGGTAATCATCTACCGTGATAGAAGAGACGAGCTCTTCACCAAATATTTCTGATATTGCCTGTGTAAACGTTGATTTACCTGAACCCGAATCTCCTGCGACCCCTATAAGATAGACCAATGGAGAATTTCGAATAACGTCCTGGAAATTTTCAGGCTGACTCATGATAAGGTTCAGGATCTCACGTTGCTTTGAAATTAAATTTTAAAGTCACTTTAATATTGCTGGTTCAGAGGCATGTTTGCTTGCAATCATATCGGCAAGTTTCATAAGTTCATCCCTTGTTTTTTCATCAGGTGCACCCTGGATGTAAACCGGAGGTAGAATTTCAGCCTTGATATGAGGTATCATGGACTTGATTGTGTCAACTGTTTTCCCTCCCCATCCAAATGAGCCGATAATTGTTGCAAATTTGGTTTTTGGCTTTACCAGGTTTGCAAGATAGGCGGCATTGACCATTACCGGATGCGGACCGAACAGGACTGTAGGGGTTGCAAGAATCACAGTGGCTGCATCAACCAGTTCCATTGCAAGAAGTCCGGTGTCTGCATCCGTCAGATTGAATGGTTTTACTCCGATATTCCGTTCCATGAGCAGGTCGGTCATCATCCGAACCATCCGCTCAGTGCTGCCATGCATCGATACAAAGGGAATTAATACCTTATTTTTAACGGTATCAGAGGTCCATTCTTTATATCTGTCTAATATCCACTTTGGATTATTGTGTAAGGGGCCGTGACTGGGTGCAATGATTGCAAGATCCATCTGAGAAATAGGTTCCAGATACGTACTGATGCTCGAACGAAATGGCATCATAATTTCTGCGTAATATCGTTTGGCAGCGATCTCTGTCCGGCATGGTTCATCCATATAAAGAGAGGATGTGGCATAATGGGATCCAAAGAGATCACAGGAGAAGAGGATCTTATCTTCCGGGCAGTAGGTAATCATAGTCTCCGGCCAGTGAACCCAGGGATATTCGAAGAACTGAAGTGTCATTCCTCCAAGGTTCAGAGAATCACCAGTTTTTACAACCTGCACTCTGCCCGCAGGAACATCAAGCAGATGGCCGATGAGATCTTTGCATTTTTCTGTGCAGTACACTTTTGCTCCAGGAAACAGTTCTAGGAGTATTGGAAGACTTCCGGCATGATCCTGTTCTGCATGGTTGATTATGATAGCATCTATCCGGTCACACCCTGCACGGACAATATTGGTAATAAATTCTTCTTCATGTGAAGGATCAACAGTGTCAATGAGAGCAGTTTTCTCAGTTCCTCTGACAAGATAGGAATTATATGATGTTCCATCCGGTAGGGGAATAAGACTATCAAAAAGTCTTCTGTCCCAATCAATAGTACCGATAGAGAAAATACGTTCAGTAATTTTTCTGACTACCATAGAGATCTCTCAATAACTTTTTAGATATGTACTCAGAAGAGTAAATAAAGCCCGTTATATGAGAGCTGTGACAGAAAATTTATATCCATGATGAATAATTTTCTTGTATGAAGAAAGTTATTAGACTGAAAGAATTCAGGAATATCAGATTTATCTTCATATTGTTCATATTTTTGTCTCTGGTTCTATTCGGGTGGGGAGTAAGTAGTGCTTTTGAAGGAAAAGAAGAGTATGTGGACTTCATATCAGGGAATGTGACCTATGTAAGTTCCCCTCATTATGTTTCGATACCCCACATACAGCCTCCACCAGTACATCTGACAAATCCATTAAATGATGAATCCGGAATTGCTCCCGGTGTAATAATATATGGACGGATTCCAAAAAACGGACTGAATATTCTTATTATTGATAATGTGAACAATAACCAGGATATTGTATTTGGTCTTAAAAAACCACAATGGCCACATCCGGATTTTGCAATTCTGATACCCGGGGGTACATCCGTCAGAATAAAAGATATTCCTGATGGATCCTATGAGGCGTATCTTGCGACCGGTTCGGGATGGGACAGTTCTAAAAAAGTGTTTCTGAATGATCCTGCCTATTACCAGATTACTGAGCCGCTCTCACTGGAAACATCAGGAGAGGAGACAAGAGCAGGAAATCGTATAACCTATAAACGAATGTACATGTATTCGTACCACATTCAAAAGTTACTAAACGAAAATTCTTATCTCACCCCGATGGACGCAGGAGAATTTCCAAAATTCACCCTGTTTTCA
>NZ_JAIWNS010000077.1 GCF_020216685.1 Methanospirillum hungatei
TGAAATGATGGAGTTGAGTATACCCGGCATAACTCCTGATTATCTTTTCCTGGTTACTCACCAGAATCCCATCTTCTTCTCTTTCCACTCTGCACATTTCCAGGTTGATTCAACTTTTGGTCTGATGTGAATGATCTTGTATTTTCCATCATTGTCGCTACCGGCATATATCGGGATTGGGGGGTTTCTCCAGCATTCAAGCCGTAATATCTCTTTATTTTTTCCGAAGATCGGAACACAGAACTGACAATTCTGACAGAAATGCGGATCAGCCATAATTGATAAGTTCTGACGTCGGCACCATTTATAGATACTCTTTGTTCCCGGCAGTCAAATCGAAACCTATATCGCACACCCCGAATCACAGGTTTTTATGAATCCTGGAATCTTCGACAAATTTTTTAAACCTTCTCCGAAACCACACATTGTCGAAAGTCCTCCCCCACCTCTGATTATCAGGGGGCCAGGTATGGAATGCCGGGAATATGACGAGAAACCATACTTTATTGTAGCCTCTGTAGAGATGGGAAATACCACAACAAAATGCATCCTGACCGGTGTGAATCTTGAAACAGGAATGTGCTATGTCATCAATAAAACCGTCAGTATGAGCCGCGATGTCAGGCCTCCCCGTCCTGGTGAAGAGATATTTGGCAGGACCCTGGACGGCACTGAACTGACACGTGAATCAGTAACCGAGCTCGTGCGTGACACACTTATCAAATGCCATAAGGATGCAAAACTGGACATCAAAAAAGACCTTGATTTTGTAGTCAGAAGTACCGGTGTCGTTGCGGCGATGGATTCTCCTGATCAGGTCGGAGATTTTATCATAGCACTTGCAAACGGGTGCCTTGAGGCAGGGGTTCCTCCCAAGAAGATGACACCCCCGATGTCCAAAATGAATCAGGCTCAGAAATTACAACCCTTTTCATTTGCAGACCGGGTAAACTTTTCAGGCGCAGTCGCAGGAGTCGTCCCCCCTCAGGGAACCACCGGAGTTGAGATGGTAGCAAATGAGATGGAAGGGGAGCTGGCTATGGCGGGTATCAAGGAAGGCGCAAAATGGACCCCTGTAGACTTTAGAAACCCCTGCATCTCTATCGACTTTGGAACAACCCTTGACGGTCGGATCACATCTTTGGTGGATCCAAAATCAACAAATCCCTTTGCCAGAACTATTGGAAATTTCTGCGGTCTGGCCGGAGCAATCCCAGATGCAATCGTGAAAGGGACCGGACTCGTGAATGAAAAGAATGGAACTGCCCTTGACATATTTGGAGAGAAGAGCCGGCTTTCTGCAGCAATAGGATCCAGGAAATCGTCAGAAGTCGTCAACTCGTATGTTGATCGCTGTCATGACCTGATCTCGGTTGAACTGGTTCCAAAAGAACGAAAACGCTATGGTATGGTACCGGTATATGCAGAAGTTGCCATGGAGTCAGGGGTTGCATTGATCGGAGTTGATGCAGGAACCAATGGGACAAATCTTATGAAACTGGGTGAGATAGGAAAGGAGATTATCACGAAATATTCCTTACCGGTCCTGAATGAAGTCATCGATCAAGTTTGTTCAAGGATGGCCCTGCGCATGATTGATGTGGTACATGAACTGGGTATGATTTATCCGGAGACATCCATTGGTTTCACTGGCAGGGCTGCAATATCCGGAAAGAAACCGGAATATATCCTTCAGGGAATTATTGACAGAAAACTCTTCCAGAACCCGGTAGATCATGTGGTGTTTGTCGATGATGGTCTTGCACGGGGCGCAGCTCTGATGGGCAGGTGCATGAATTCACTTGGAAAGCCGGATAAACCAATCGGTGGAATAAGGGGAGGGAAATGCATCATGTCCAGGCGTATTGCCATTGGAAGATAACCTCTTCCTCAAATTCAAAAGGAAATGCTCATCCATGAATACTCGTAAACCATACAATATGGAAGATGAGCAATATTATGACCTTGTTTTTCCTCCGGGAACTCCGCGAACAATAATTCGTGAGATAATCAATACCTTTGATGTAGAGCTCGTGGAACGGCCCGAGACTCTTTCCTTTGCAAATATGGAAGGAGATGTCAGGAATCTTATCGCCGCACGTGGGAAAAAAGAGGTCATGATTGAGGTTGAGAAGTTTTTTAAACAAAAATTAAACGAATTTATCGACGAGACGCCAGCATAAACAGACTCATGGTCAGGATCCCAAGGGATAATGCTATGGTGCCTCCACTCAATGAACTTTTTTGAGTTGGAACTGGTACGCTTTCCGGAATGTTTTCTGTGGGGATCTCTTCAGGCATCTGTGGAGTATGAACCGGGGTAATCTCTGTCTGGTTAATTTCTGACTGAGCCTCAGGAGCTACCAGGACCTTCTCCACTTCACTTTTTTCCATGAGATCAAACATTCTAGTTTCAACATAGTTTTTTCCGATGATCTCTGCTCTGACCATATATGTATCCGGTGCCCATCCGGATGAATCAAATGTTCCATTCCAGTGATAATCCAAATTTTCTCCACTCTGAACCGGTACCACTACCGATCCGCCCCCGGCCATGGAAGGTTCATACTTTCCTTTCGGTCCAAATGATGCTGGCCAGACCTCGATGAGAACTGAATTATCAGTATTGAAATTTGTTGTACCGGTGATTGCAATCAAATCTCCCATGGTATAGGAAGATTCAACCTGGATGTCTGCATAGACCGTGCTGATAGAGACAGTGATCAGGGTCAGCAGAAGTATTCCTGGAAAAAATTGTACTTTCATACAATACTATTATGAGTAAAAATCAATAAATCAGGTACATCGATTATGAAAATGCAACCATCATCTCAAAGTCATGCAGGTAACCAATCAGCATTCGCGCTCCAGCATGCCCCTTACGAACAGCCTTGTTATATTTCAAAATGGCTTCATCATCAATCCATACCGGTTAAGGATGTCAATCTGTGGAGCGGAGATGATCTCCCTGAAGTGGATGAGGTCTCCTTTCTGATTATCATGGGAGGTCCGATGAATATCTATGAAGAAGAGAAATATCCCTGGCTTATAAAAGAAAAGAAATTTATTCGAAACCTTATTGACCATAATATACCGGTTCTGGGTATCTGTCTTGGTGCGCAACTCATCTCGGATGTTCTGGGAGGGACAGTTACCAGACTATCATACCCGGAGTATGGCTGGGTTTCAGTTTCACGGACTATACAGGTGACAGAAAGCCTCCCATTCTCATCAATAATCCCAAATGATCTGATTGTCTTTCAATGGCATCAGGATACGTTCTCAATCCCTCCCGGAGCTATCCATCTTTTCAAATCAGATACCTGTCCACATCAGGGATTTATCTATAACAATTCCACTATCGGTCTGCAGTTCCATCCTGAACTTGACGAACATGATATTCGGATGTTTCTGGAGCTTGTGGAAAAAGATACCGAAATAACTGATCAGGATTATCCAAAAGATGACATTCTTCAGAATATCTCTCTTTATAAAAGAGGAAATGAATTTATTGATTCATTATTAACGTTCCTGTTAATCCAGAATAAATTTAAAACACCCCGGTAATTCATCTTTTTCTATAGTTCCGATCCATTCAAATCTTAAGAAATACGATCAATGGTATGCTTGATCTTCTCTTTGAGACAGAGTGGTCTCCATATCTGGCCGGAGCAGGGATAGGAATTCTGCTCTGGTGCTCATTCCTCTTCTCGAACAAACCCTTAGGCTGTAGTACTGCATTCAGCAGAACATCCGGCATGATAGAGAGTATTTTCTGCCCTGATAAGGTAAAAAACAAGGAATACTACAAGATGTTTGTTCCTGAGATTGAATGGCAGTGGATGATGGTGTTTGGAATTATTCTTGGAGCGTGTATCTCTTCGGTTCTTTCAGGGTCATTCCAGATCTCATTTGTGCCTCAAACATTTCAGGCTGCATTCGGGGATAATATTCTCCTGCGTTTTCTTATGGCTCTGGTGGGCGGTATTATGATGGGGCTTGGTGCCCGGTGGTCATGGGGATGCACAAGCGGCCACGGGATATCAGGAATGTCCCAGTTATCACTCGCAAGTCTGGTTGCAGTCATGGGTTTTTTTGTTGCCGGTATTGGGACGGCGATGATACTCTATTCATGGTGAGGGCTGATTATGTTCACAAAATGTCATGCAAATGAGCGCCTTCAGTTAATACTCGGTCTTCTCATTGGTATTGGGTTTGGTTTTTTTCTGCAGAAGGGTGGAGTTACCAGCTATGATACCATCATCGGCCAGCTGCTTCTGACAGATTTTACCGTGGTCAAAGTGATGGTTTCTGCCATGATTGTCGGCATGATAGGCATACATGTAATGAAAAGCCTCAATCTGATAGAGTTTCACACATTTAAGGGTTCAATTGGCTCCAGTGTTATCGGCGGATTACTCTTTGGAATAGGATTTGGGCTTCTTGGATACTGTCCGGGCACTGTGGCCGGTGCAATAGGACAGGGGCAGATGGATGCCCTTTTCGGAGGTGCAGTTGGCATTCTTATCGGAACCGGTCTGTTTGCACATTTCTATCCGGCCATAAATGATAAAATCCTATCAATCGGTCAGTTCCCGGTTGAGACCATCCCTGAATTAATTCATCTCCCTCGATGGATTGTGGTGCTGGTATTTGTTGCAGGGCTTTTTGGAGTATTATGGTTTCTTCAGATACTGGGGTTGTAAGTACTTCCTCATCCAATAATTTTACAGCATCATGGTTGTAACCCCGCCAGAAAAGCGTCAGATAAGACCCTGTTCTGTATGTGCATTCTTTGTGCTCACCACCGATACCGGGCTTGGAAGATGTAATCTGGGGAAGGATGAAAAGCAGGGATATGAAAACCGTCGATGGGAACTTGATGAGTTAGCAGATCTATTACGATGGCCCTGCATGTATAATCTGACACCTGAAGAGATTGAGGTCTCGATGGATTCCTGGGTAAAAAGTCTGGTGCATGAATCACTCCGGTTCAGGACATCAGTGCAGACCAGGCGATCAATATCATCCGGCCGGAGAAGAGGGAATCGTAAAATTTAATCTATATATTTTCACACAGAATTTCTGATAATTATAGGGTTTTTCCTTGATATATTCGCCATAATTGCAATAGGGATTATCCAAAAGAGGAAGGGAATATTGGATTTTAGGAAATATGTACTATGATTAAATATTAATCGTACTCACGCCAGGTATGGTTACACTTACTATTGGTACACCGAAAGAACCGGACCTCACTTTCATCAGCAGACCGAAGCTGCCTGAGCCACCAGAACGCTTCTCCATTCCCACAATTGGGGCATTTTACAGCAATGGTGGGCAGAGTGCGGACAGACTCGGTATCATCGACAATCACTATCTCTTTCTCTTTTCTTTTATCGGTGATCTTCATCTTTGTCTCACCATGGCCTTCTTTCTCCCAGCCACAGGAGGTACAGATAAAAGAGCCTGCCTGATTTTTTAATAATTTTCCGCACTTCTCACAAAACATACAATAAGGTCTGATAAAGAAACATTTAAAACATACAGCATGCCTGGCATACCAGAAGATCAGATACTACAAGTGAGAGAAGAATTATCTGATCATCAATAAGACAATATGGGAAATGTTTGAACTTCTTATTCCTGTTTCCTGCCTGTTTTTCCTTTTCGCTCTGGTTCCGGGAAGACACCGGACCTATGCAGCCATCATTGCCTGGATAACAATCATCATCGTCTTTATCGGCGGTCTTCCGACGTGGATAGAGGATAGTAATATCCTGTATCCGGTGATGGCTCTGTTATCTATTCCTTTCCTCATCATAACCACACGGCTTCTTCTGAAGGGGAATGATGCAGTTATGAGCCTGACACGGGCTGCTGGGGTAGCATTTATTATTTATGCGCCATTCGCATTTGTTGAAGAGATAGGAAAGTACCTGATAACAACCGTAGTCCACCACACCTATCTTATCCTCCAGCTTCTGGGGTATCCCGTATATCTTGTGTTGTGGAATACCTTTCAAAGTGGGTTTTTCAGAGTTGAAATAATCCTTGCATGTACGGGCATTCAGGCTATCGCAATCATGCTTGGTGTCGCATCAGCAGTCCCTACAACAACCAGACAAAAGTGTCTTGCATTCCTCCTCATTGCTCCGGTCATCTATGTCCTGAACCTGTTTCGAAATGCCGGAGTAATTATCACATACACCAGCCAGTCATTTTCATGGCTGCCGGACATTTCGGGGAATCAAGAATATGGATACTCCAGTTTCTTCTGGGCGCACAATATTTTTGCAGAGGGTATTGCCCTGATATTCCTTATTGTTCTTGCATACAGCCTTTTCAGGCTCATCCCTGCTCTTGGAGATTTTGCCGGAGATCTTGTTCAGTCATATGAAAAAGAGATTAAGAGTATCGTCGGTACAGATAAACAATCCTCTGAAGTGCAGAGAGATTAGTACAGAGAGCAATTATCAGAACAGATATCCAGATAAACCCGGTAAGACCTCCGAGAACGAGCACCAGGACTGTTTCAGGTCTTCCAAAAAATCCGATTCCTTCCAGGGGATCATCAATCTTCCCTTCTTTCCGCTCGGTAAATCCAATCTCGGCATAAGTCACCGGTTTGATGAATGTGTTCATCATCGACCCGATAATCGCAACCGCCACAATACCAAAATCCCAGACCGGGGAGATCTTCAGAACTCCGGAGATAATGGGAATTCCTGAAAGACCTACCCCCAGAAGGACGATAGTATCCACATATTTATCTGCAATCCAGTCAAAAACCGCCCCAAACCTGGTCTCCCTGCCCGTCATCCGGGCAACTGATCCATCGACGAGATCGAGAATTGCAGAACAGAACAAAAAAAGACTGCCGATAAAGTATGAATGCAATATATAGGATAATGAGCAGAAACAGCCGGTCAGAATTGAGAATATCGTAATGATGTTGGGAGAAAGCCCGGCCCTTTTACATATTTCTGCTATCGGCTCGAGATACCTGATAAACCTGTACCGAAATGCAGTAATATTCATTCTTCGCTCAGTCGTTGATAATGATATGAGATATTTCTGCCGATGAACGTCCCACCTTTGCACAACTCCTGATGAACTTTCCTCTATGAGATCGTGGATATCAGTTCAAATCTCACAGCATATATTAGTCCTGTTCCATCAAACATTACTGTTACATATGTCTGACCATATAAACCGCCCTTATGTTACCCTGGTATCAGAAGTGACTATAGATGGAAAACTCACAGTTACAAGGGGCGCCTCATCAAAGCTCCTGATGCAGTTTATGTCTCATGAGGCTGAAGTACTGCTCCATCAGATCCGGGCAGATTCTGATGCCATCATGGTCGGGGCCAATACCATACGGATAGATAACTCATTTCTGACCGTCAGACATGTAGAAGGGAAAAATCCAATCCGGGTCATTCCGTCTTCAAAGGCAGACATATCTCCGGATGCAAATGTCCTCTCACCTGATGCACCAACCATTATAGCCGTATCTGGCCGGGCGGATAAGGAGAAGTGTGCGATTCTGGCAGAAAAAGGAGCTCACATCGAGATCTGTGGAGATGAATTCGTGGATCTTACGGTTCTGATGCGCTTACTCTTTGACAAATATTCCGTACAATCCCTGATGATAGAAGGTGGATCTACCCTCAACGGCAACATGTTCCAGGAAGATCTTATCGACGAACTTCTGCTCATTCATCTTCCTTTCATCGCCGGCGGAGAGGACACACCCTCACTGGTTACCGGCCTTCATCCCCGTGATGTATCAGATCTTCTGAAACTGGATCTCATTACTCAGTTCATGGCTGGTGAAAACCTTATTACAAAATGGCGTGTGGTCAGATCCTGAAAGAGCATTTTTGGTCAAACCATATTCATTGGATCTGCTTTCATGAGTTCACGAAGGATCGTTGTTGCATACTGACCGGGAGGCAAAGAGAATCTGACAAGAAGATCTCCGTCAATAATCTCATATGTCAGATCTGTTTTCATCAGCATGGGACGAAACGATCCGGCAAATTTTGTATCAAGAACAGATGATACCTTCTCAAACATCTGACGAGTAATACCCTTCTCTTCAAGGATGGCATTGATATTTCTGTCATCAGGCCCGATATCAGGAATATTCGACCCCCCGGGGAGAACCAGTGCGAGGGCACATTTATTTCTTTTTACCTGAACCTTCGCTGCATGGATGGTCGCCGGGGAGATTGTATCAGTCCTTCCATCTGGCCAGATAAGATGGTCTCCGACTTCAGGTTCGAATAATGAATAGCCATCCCGGATACGCATGCTTAATGCAGTATTAAAAATCCATGACTGCACCGCACTTACATACATAGAACGAAGAGTCCGGGGGAGTTGCAGGATGGCACCCAGAAAATCCCCAGGATTTGATATCAGATGATGAAGCACAGAACGTTCAAGTGATAACCGGGGAGGGAGGAGATGAAGACACCGGGCAGCATCTTCAGTCTCAAGATAACAAGCCCTTCCTTCCTGTTCATGATCCTCCATCTGCGAGCCTGGTTTTCCAATCATCACCCTGACAGCTTCCTGGTAATTCCCTTTCAGTATCTCAAATCCGATAAGATGTGTGACCGGTCGTGAGACACCAAACCGCTGATAGCCGACATAATTTGGTATACCTTCCCTGATGGATTTCTGAAAGCTATCAAGGGAACTGAATAATGATGAATCTGATATTCTCCTGATACGAATTGTAAAACTGTTCCCCTGGAGATCTCCAAGCCTTATCGGATGTTGTGATGTTCCAAGAGCGGTCAGAGTAATATCAGGAATCGAAAGTGGTGCTAACTCTTCTGCCTTGATCTTATACATCGAGATAAACTGTGTGGTAACGGCCCGTTTATCCTTCGTCCCTGCAAAACCTATCCGCTGATGACTGATGCCTAGTCCTGATGCTATCGCTTTTATTGCACGGTGCTGATCCCAGTTCCTCCGCTTCAGGGAACAGATAAGGTATGGTCCCTCGGAGTACGTATGCTCTGCAATTTCATGAACTTCAAAATCCTCAGGCAGGTCTCTTAATACTCCTCCGGTGCCAGGTGATTCAGTCCGATAGTAATGGAAACCAAGTTCCCTATCAATATCCCATGGACTTTCCATCATAGTAATGGAAGGGAACCGGTAATTTTATCAAGGTCTTCACATTTCGCCGGTCCAAGACCAAGAGCGGTAATAGTGCCGGGTGGTATCTCCGTCATTCCCGCATCCTGAATGAGAACCGCTGCAATTCCTGCCGATTCTGCGAGGGTTTTCAGTTCAAATAACGTCTTTTGATCTGATGCTTTTAAAACCACTTTTTTCTGGCCCTCATTCATCCATGCTTTTTTAAGTGTAAGGGAACTTTTCTCATATGCACCGATTGCCGCATGTCCTGCCTGAGCACATTTTTTCCCACAACTCATCTTCACATCATTGCGAATGATAATACATTGCTTATATTTAAAATCAGGTTCTGTCGCCATCTGCCTTTAGACGTTGGTGTGACGAGTACAAAGGTCTGTTCTCCGGTGAGTTGATTGCCGGTTATGAAGAGTACTATACCAGAACATGAACCGGACATATGAAGTTGCCATTGTAGGTGGAGGACCGGTGGGATCCACAGCCGCCAGAATTTGTGCAAAATCCGGTCTTAAGACATTACTTATCGAAGAACAGGCACATTTTGGATATCCTGTGCAATGTGCAGGTCTGCTCTCCGATAGTGCTTTTCGAGAATGCGAAGTCTCCCAGTCATCTGTCCTCAATACCGTCTCTGGTGCGGATGTGCACGCAGGAGAGGCAACCTGTTCATTTGATGCCGGCAGAACTATGGCATATGTGGTTGACCGGGGAGCACTGGATCATGAGATGGGAAAAGCAGCAGCAGATGCCGGTGCAGAAATAAAACTGAAGACGATAGCAACTGGTATTTCGCGCACATCAGGGATTCTTCATCTGAAAGGAATCAATGGACCAGAGGATGTTTCGTATTCGATGCTCATCGCAGCAGACGGCCCCCGGAGTTCAATCAGCCGGATGGTCGGGATACCCCGTGCCCCGGTATATCTTTCTGGACTGCAATGTGATGTGCACCATTCTCTCCCCCCCGACCATGTGCAGATATATCCGAATGCATCTCCTGAATTTTTCGGATGGATGATCCCTCTGCATCCGGACAGGACACGGATAGGTCTTTGTGGAATTCATCACGTGAAGGAACGCTTCTCCGAGTTTATTAGACCCTTTCAAAACAAGGCTACCCACTTTGTCAGCGGGACTATCCCTCTGGGAACATTGACGAGATCCTATGATGACCGGATACTTATTGCAGGAGATGCGGCAGCAATGGCAAAACCTACCTCAGGTGGCGGAGTGTATACGGGTATCCGGGCAGCCCGTCACGCAGCAGAGGTTGCTATCCGGTCTATTGAAATGGATGACTTCAGCCAGAAGGCCATGGCATCATATGAACATGCCTGGAAAGCAGATTTTGGTCATGAAATTATGAGGGGGTTTCACTTCTTTCAGATTCGGCAGAAGATCTCTGAAAAAGATATGGAATCTCTGATAAGAACCTTGTCACATCCGGATCTGGAGGAAGTTATTACCAGAAAGGGAGATATGGATCGTCCATCAGCCCTTATAAAAGCCCTTCTTTCCCATCCCCGTATGATTCCTGCATATTATCTTATGGGCAAAGCCTTCGCCAGATCAAAACTATGAATATGCTACCTTCATACCTTTGATTCTCAATAATTAGGGGTATGGCAACCAGTACCCCCTCCAGCAGATTTGGACGTGGTTTTATCGTAAATATTACACACCTGAAGGTGAAATTTTCTCTTCCGCCAGAACAGGCCTGGTATGGTGCCCAGGATTACCTGACTGAACTTAAACTTCCTGCACAGTTCAAAGGGACTGAAGTAGAACAACTGACTGATATGCTTCGTCAAAAAGTTGTCTGGCATCAGGCCGGCGGACCGGTTGACAAAGAAATGTATACCGATGTCAGAAGAATTTTAAACCGGCTTATTGTAGCGATAGACCGGGAACTTGGGATATCAGATGCAGATATCGGGCAATACCATGCATGAGTTTAAAATCCGATTAAACTTCGTATCGTACTGATAACCCCGCCTATGGTATCTCCATTTTTAAACTGAACATTTGCAAGAGCTTCGTAGAGTTCAGATTTTTCCCCGCCTGTCTCCAGTCCCTTCTGCAAGGCTGATAATGCATCTTCCCTCTGACCATAAAATGAAAATACAAGTCCTTTATAGAGATATCCCCGGGTATACCCCGGTTCCAGCTCAAGTGCCTTATTAATATACTTCATAGCCTCCAGATAATCTCCGAGTAATCCTGTGGTATACCCATATGAAGAAAGGACCTCCGGATCATTTGGAAGAAGATCCAAAGCCCGCTTATAGGAATCCCTGGCACTTTCGATCCGTTTGATCTTTATCGCAGAGTCCCCTCTCTTCTTCCAGCCTTCACCATAATCAGGAGTGATGGCCAGAATCTGATCATAGAGATCTATCGTCTCCTGGTATCGCTTAATCTTATAATTGATGACCGTTGTTCGTTCCCATATCCCGGTAAACCGGACATTACTTGCAATAGCAACGTAATATGAGTCCATTGGCTGCATATCTTTTGTTATCCGGGTATTTTTAGATCCCTGATAATACCAGAGATCATTCTTTGCAAGGGCGTTAAACCCACCATCAAAAGAGTAAAATGCTTCTTTCCAGTTACGATTATGGTATTGTGCCTCTCCCGATACAAACCAGGCAGGCACACAGGTAAGATCCATGTTTCTCGCAGTCTTTGCAACACCAAGGGCTCCGTTGTAATCACCTTTCTGAAGGTATGAATATCCTTTATTTGCATAGAATTCCGGTTCATCAGGTTTTAATGAAATAGCTTTATCAAATGCTGAATTTGCCTTATCATATTCCTTCATGTTAAAATAGGTGACACCCATGTTGTTCCATGCCGCCGCGTAACCAGAGTTCAGATTGGTGGCCTTTTGAAATGCCTGAATCGCCTCGGCAAATTTGCCCGTCCGCGAGAGCGCCACACCCTGAACATTATATTGCACCGGATCATCAGGATTTAATGTAACGACATTCTGAAATGCTTCAACGGCCTTATCAGGCTGATTCAGATATCCCCAGGAACTCCCGATGATATGCCAGGCAAAACTACAGGTGGGATCTACCTTCAGGCATTGTTCAGATGCATTAATTGCTTCAGGATATTTTTCTTCATTGTAATATATGAGTGCACGAAACTGGAGTGCAGTCAGATTCTGCGGATTTAGTGAGAGGACATAATCATTCTCTTTTATAAGATCCTCTAAGGTAATGGTATCAACAGTCTGATTTGTATCTTCTCCGCTGGTAAAGGCTATTAAGAGTATGATTATCAAAATTGGGAGGATTTTTATCATATACACTCCTCCCGCCATATATCCTGGGGGGTTATGCTATATTGGAAAGCCAATCGTAAAAAATGATATGATACGGTATGAGGAATTATCTTTTCCCCATACAGGAGTTGATATCTTTGCCAAGACAGCCGATTGCATCAGATCTGCATCTCTGACAGTGTGACATCTGTCTGACATATGGTTTACACTTCTCCTGCATTGCCAGTTTTTCCTCAATCGTTGGTGGGGCGATATGAGCGAATTTGGCCTGAGCAATGAGAGGGATGATATTGTGAATATATACGCCCATTTCACTAATTTTTTTGGCAATATCAGGAATATGGTGATCATTAATACCGGGTATGTATACCGTATTTACTTTAATAAGCATCTTTTTGGCGACAGCCATCTTTATACCCTCTAGTTGCCGTGAAACCAGAATCTCTCCCATCTCATGACTTGAATAGTAGCGCCTTCCCTTATAATCGATATACTGGTATATTTTTGCGGCGATATCAGGGTCAATGGCATTCATGGTTACGGTAATGTTGGTGACCCCGTATTTTTCAAGAAGGTCAATCTTATCCGGAAGAAGAAGACCGTTCGTGCTTACACACAGAATGAGGTGTGGATATGCTTCATGAATCAGCCGAAATGTCTCAAAGGTCTCCTCATTATCGAGAGGATCTCCTGGTCCTGCAATACCCACGACTTTGATGAAGTGGTACTGATCAATAATTTCGCGGACTTTTTCGAGTGCCTGCTGAGGGTTTAAGACTTCACTGGTAACACCCGGGCGGCTTTCATTGACACAATCAAATTTGCGAACGCAATAATTACATTGGATATTGCATTTTGGTGCAACCGGGAGATGGGCTCTGCCAAAGGTGTGACTTGCTTTTTCACTATAGCAGGGATGTTCCTGGATCTTACGAATCTGGTCAGGATCCCATTTCACCATCTGGCCATCTATTTCAGTCTCCCGGTAGGATTCTTCAGCCATGAATTACACATTATCCTTTTATCTATTAATATCGGTCGATGATTGTCCAGAAGGTTCAGAAGGATGATCCAGGTTCAGCTGACATAAGGAACCTGCCGGCCCGGTGTTCACTCGATGGGATCTCATCCAACCGGACAGAATATGCAGTATCAGATCCTCCCTGGATATTTCCATCTCATGAGCTACTTCATCAAGATTAGTACACAATTCCGGGGGAAGGGTAAGCAGTACTGATTCATCTCTCCGGTTCATAGAGTTCTCACTTATTTCTTGAGGAAACAGCCTGCTTTTTTCATGGAGTAATAATAATTCACAGACCGGAATGAAAAAGTAACAGATAGAACTCCAAGATGGTTCAATACAAGACGTAATGATTGCCAGAACGGATACAAATGGGACTATCAGACTTTTGGTGAGAATAAATCTGTAATGATTATCCGGAATAGGGATTGCAAGATGTGAAGAGTTCACATACACCCATTGATAAAAAAATATCAGACCGAGAAGTAACATATTCACATGAAATAACAGGACTGCCGGGCCTTCGGTATGGTTATCACCGGCCAGCGTTGATGTAAACGGGAGCAGGCAGGCAATAAAGAGTAAGAAAAACGTGAGTCTGATAAGAACAGGATCCAGTTTAGTTACCAGAGAAAATGTCCGGTGATGTGCCCCCCAGAATGCTGCAAGGATGAAAAATGCCAGGGCAAAATGGATAATCTGTGGAAGCATCTCTATGCATATCTCTGCCGGCGTGAGGTTATCCGCCTGTCCGGGAAGGGCCAGCCCGAGGACCAGGATAGTCATGATTATAGCAAAAATCGCATCGAAAAATGCTTCCAGACGATGAGGAGTCAGTTCAGCAAAGGGAGACGGAGTTATAACAGCGGGTGAATTACTGGTCATGCTCGATCTGATAATTTGACTCAACGAATATATATGATAACAGAAAAGGACTACATATGGAACCGGACGTCCTCGTTGATATATCAGATTCTGACTGGGAACTAATGGTTGAACGAAATGAAAAACCAGTTTTTGTCATGTTTTACAGTCCCTCCTGTACTCATTGTATCAGGATCATGCCATCGGTAGAGGAACTTGCCAGGGATTTTGGAACTGAAGTCGCGTTTG
>NZ_JAIWNS010000078.1 GCF_020216685.1 Methanospirillum hungatei
CTTGAAAAACTCATCAAAGACGATCCGGACAATCCGGCATTATGGAACCTGAAAGGAGTAGCCCTAGGGATGATAGGGGATCATGAAGCCTCTCTTGCCTGTTATGAGAAAGTCCTCACCACCGACCCGGGTCCTGCGATCTATTGGAACAATAAAGGTCTGGCTCTGCAGAATCTGGGACGGTATGCTGAAGCTCTGGAGATGTATAAACAGGCACTGGAGCGTGACCCGGAGTCCCTTGAAGCACGATATAACCTTGCAAATACCCTTCAGTCACTCGGACGGTTCGAAGAGGCGTTGGAATACTACGAAAAAGTCCTCTATGACCGGCCTGATCATATCCTGACCATGCTGAATATGGGAAATGCCCTTGCAGCACTGCACCGGTTTGAGAAGGCTATCGCCATGTACCAGGAGATACTTGAGATAAACCCGGAGTATCCTGATGCTGCATATAATATCGGACATACGTATGAAGAGCAGGGGGATTTTGATACTGCTGTGGTATGGTATACCCGGACACTGGAGATCGATCCTGACTATCACCATGCCAGGGAACAACTCGATCTCCTGAAAAAAAGATGATCAGGCAGAACCAAAATTGGACAGGACATGGACATAGACATCCATGCACTGGTTCAGCATCCGGATAGGAACATTCTCATTGATGGCATGGAGCAGAGAGAGGTCGCCAGGCCCGTAATTAATGACTTCAGCCCCAATCTCCCTGAGATGCCGTGCATCACTTGCCGCCTGGGTGACACCAGGCATCGCTTTTTCTCCATGAACCGACTCTATCCCGGCACATACCAGGTCATAAAGCCTGCCTGGACGACTGAGTGTCGGAGCAACCCGTTCCAGCACATCAACACTACTGTGTGGAATGTATGACTCTATCATTTCGATGAGCCGGGGGATATCACAGCCCCATGGGATTCGCATATCAAGATCAAGTTCGCATCTCTGGGCGATGACATTGATACGCTCTCCGCCGGATATATGGCCCGGATTGTATGACACCCGGCTGAGAATTTCTGCTGCATCTTCTTGTGATATCGAAAGAAGGGACGAGAGCGAGTTCGTGGTATTGTGAATCACTTCGGATACCAGAGGATCCTGTGGCCAGGTCATCGCGTGAATCACGTTGCAATACTCCAGAAATGAGCATGCCTGCATTATGGCAGAGTTTCCGACCACCGGATGCAGTGACGAATGACCGGCATCTCCGGTAAAGGTGACATGAAGTCTGACAATCCCTTTCTCTCCGATGACTGGTGATAACTCAGGCGTGGGCTCTGCTATCAGACAGGTCTGTGGGCGGAGATATCCCTTTTGAACCAGATACTCCATACCAAAATCCCCGTTTCCCTCCTCATCACAGACAAAGGCGAGATCAACCGGTGGTTCAATACCATTATTGAGCACTTTTTCAAGAGCACATAACAGGGCGGCACAGCCTCCTTTCATGTCAGTTGAGCCCCGTCCGTGAACAACCTCATCATCTATCCTGCCGGAGAAGGGAGGATACGTCCAGTCATCAGGAAGAGCGGGGACGACATCCAGATGCCCGCACAAGAGCAACGTATTCTGAATGTTTTTAGACAGAAGATTATGTTTTCGCCCTTGCTCTAGAACCTGCGTCTCTATCCCGATTTGTGAGCAGAACTCCTGCAGACAGGAGATGACCTCGTCGGTATACCCGGGGGGATTTTCGGAACGGATTTTTACCAGCTCAGAGCAGAGACGGGCTACATCCATCATCATTCCCTCTCAGCACGAGTCCATATACCGGGCATACAGGTGTGCCATTGAGGACCCGTTATAGATGGAAGCCAGGTACGCCTTATCAAAGACCTCATCAATCATCATCATCAGAACTGCAGGTGGTGTGGGTTTTTTGTCATTTGGATCAAGGACAATCCTGAAGGAACGATAAGATGCCATATCAGAGGGATCATAAATCTTCTGAATAAAGAGCGGGAATTTCTCGTACTCGTCCGGATGGTTTTGCCGCAGCCAGTTCATAAATCCGTCAAACCGTGCCAGATTTCCCTCCAGAGTCTTGTCTTTCCGGCATTTCAGATATTCACGGGAGAGCATGTTTCGTGGTGAGTCTGCATTGTACGCAAACAGTGAGATGGTGTAATCAAGATGTGCCATGGCATCAAAATACCAGAAACTCAGGTCAGGGTGAAAATCAGACATGTTTTCCAGTATCAGGGATTTTTCATACAAGGTTTTTAAGACCTTTTCATATTCGTTATTCTCAAGCATGATCACAAGATTGGTGTTCAAACCATAACCATTTCCGCATGGTTACTTATTGTATGGCTCTCTCTTCTTTGCCGCTGCCAGAAAGAGTTGCTGCAGTTCTTCCCCGCGTTTGCCCCTGATATCAACCAGATTATCATCCCTGAGCAGGCAGGGTTTGAGTTTTCCGTCAGATGTCACCCGCATGCGTGTACAGTGATTACAGAAGTCTGAATTGTGCCAGGGACGGACAAATTCGATCTCAGCACCTTCATAGCAGTATTTTTTCCGATGATGCATCCTCCGGGTGATGACCTTGCGCGAATGAAGAGCAATCTTCTCTTCCAGTTCTGACAGGTCGGCATGCAACGGGCACCCCCCAAGGTCCATAAGCTCAATGATCTGCAGGATGAGGTGCCGATCCCCGGATACGAGATGGATGAAATCATCGATCTCACCCTCGTTTACGCCTTTGAGCAGTACCATGTTGATCTTAATCGGGGTGAGCCCGGCATCACGAGCGGCTTGAATGCCCTCAAGAACGTCAGATAACAGGCCGGTTCCGGTAATACTCTTATAGGTTTCCGGATTTAAGGAATCGAGACTGATATTTACCCTGGCAAGTCCTGCATCCCTGAGTTCATGGGCAAGGGGCCCTAGAAGAGTTCCATTGGTCGTCATCGAGGACTCAATCCCTGGTGGAACAGAACGGATAATCTCCACAATGTCTTCACGAAGGAGAGGCTCCCCTCCGGTAAATTTGACGGTCCTGATGCCGATGTTACCCGCAACGTCCAGAATTGCCCTGATATCCTCAAGAGACAGCGGTTTTTCAGGTTTTGTCTCCCCTTCCCGGTGACAATATACACACCGCAGATTGCATCCTGAGTTTACCGATATACGCAGATTAGAGATGGGCCGGCCAAAGGAGTCATGCAGATCCATCTGAACCTGACTCCTCCAAACCCTGCTGATTGCCGATAAAATTCTTCGCAATGATATACATTTCAGTACTTCCTTTGCGGGTGGTATGCGCCTTATACGTCCGTACCGAGTAAAATTCCTGTTTTACCCGGTTATACAGCCAGCTGAAGTCCTCTCCCTGGAATGACTTCATAATCATGTTCCCGCCCTGCTTGAGGAGCTGCCGTGCGACACCGAGCGCCATCTCATTCAGCTCGATGGCTCTTGCCTGATCAAATGACCGCTGGCCGGAGAGCTTTGGTGATGCATCACACACAATCCCATTCACTTCAGGTATAAGTTCCCGAATCTGTGCGATTACTTTCGGATCAGAGAAATCACCGGTGATGGTTCTGACCCCTTCGATGGGCAGTATGGGATTGAGATCAACACCGACAATGATCCCATCTGTCATTTCACGCAAAACCTGCAGCCAGCTCCCGGGAGCTGCACCAAGGTCAAGGATATTATCATCCGGACGAATAACCGGGTTTTTCTGAATGATCTCCTTCAGCTTCATCGCCGCACGCGAACGATACCCTGATTGTTTTGCTTTCAGATACGCTTTATCTTTGCCCCATTGTGAACCCATAAAAATTATCGACCTGGACTTTCCTCAATAATATGCGAACCCGGCACATATATCTGTGTCAAATCACAACCTGAATGCATAGGGAGCGCAGATGCTGAAAGCAACGATCAGTGCAGATATATTCAAGGATACCGTTGATGCCCTCTCTGCCCTGGTAACAGAATGCAGGCTTCATTTTTCTGAGACAGAAGTCTGGGCCCGGGCGGTTGATACAGCCAATGTGGCGATGATCATCCTTACTTTAAAAAAGGAGGCATTCAGCCAGTACGAGGCAACAACCGGTGAGATCGGTTTAGATATCGCAAAGCTGAAAAATACCTACTCCATGATGGGAAAGGCAAGTGATATACGCCTGGAACATCCGGAAGGAGCAAATAAGATAGAAGTCACCTTTGAAGGATACCATTATTCCATTACGCTCCTTGATTCGAATACCATCAAAAAGGACCCGAATGCACCAGGTATCCAGCTTCCAGGTCAGGTGACCATATCCGGATCTGAACTCTACAATGTTATAAAATCAGCATCCATCGTGTCAGACAAGATCTGGTTTGCCATCGAACCGGAGAATAAGGAGTTTGTCCTGTATGCCGAGGGCGATTCTGATAATATCAGGAGAGCATTTTCAGCCGGAGAGGTCATCGCCTCCAACTGGGAGTCAGCAAAATCGCTCTTCTCCATTGATTACCTGAAGGATATGGGAAAAGTGATGAGCCATGCCGAGAAGGTAACCATAGATCTGGGCGTTGATCATCCGGTTAAGTTCTCATTTGAGATTGCGGGTGGAAACGGACAGGTAGAGTACCTGCTGGCACCCCGGATTGAGGCTGACTAAATGCATGGTCACCCTTGATCGTAAAGATCTGGCAAAATATCCTTTTTTGAAAGAGTCCCAGTCATACATCGGGACCATCAGTAATTCACTGGATACCTTCCTTGAATCTGCAGGCGGGAGGCTTGCAATCAGGGAGGCTATCACCACACTTGAGCATGCGCTTTCCTTCTCAGGCAAAGAGATCCCTCCTCTCCCCGACATCCCAAAAGATCCGGAAGCGGTCACCATCATCATCGCGGCATACCCGGTCAGCAGGATCATGGTCTCCTGCGCCCAGGACAGGGTTCTCATCGACCGGCTGGTACGATACCAGGCATGGACCGTCTTTGCCTTTCTCCAGGATGAAGACCCGGAGGTGAAACGGTTCATCAGAAGATCCATCGGCCTTTCCGAGACCGGGAATGAGATCTCTCTCGTAGACTACATCCCGGTTGCGTCACGGATGCCTGAAGAGAAGTGGAGGCTTATCAACCGGGTGGTAGTCAAAGGGAATGTACAGGTGGCTCCTGACGAGTATGATGAGATTGTACGGGAACGGCTCAGATACATTATGACCAGGAACCTGCCACTCAAAGTCCCGTCATCTGTATGCGAGCTGCTCAAACCGGCAGTGGAAAGGATTAAAGCGGAATGGCAAAAGAGGGCACTTCAAGAGTTTGGACAGGTTGAGGAGTCGGCGTTTCCCCCCTGTATGCAGGCGATACTGGGAGCCATAGCCGGCCAGGGACATCTGACCCATATGGCACGGTTTGCAATCTCCGCATTCCTTCATAATATCGGCATGGAAAATACCCGGATTATAGAACTCTACGGGTCGGTTCCGAACTTTGACCTTCGAAAGACCCTCTACCAGGTTGAGCATATCACCGGACGGGGAGGGACGAGTACCGAGTACGTCTCCCCTCTCTGCTCGACGATGAAGACGCATGGGATTTGTGTGCACCCGGACAGTCTGTGCAAAAAAGTCACCCACCCGCTCACCTATTACAAGCAGAAGAAACGTGACCTGAGCCGGAAAGGAAAAACATCCGGTGAAAATGCACCCAAACAGGTGGAAAAAAGGAAGAGCGAAAAACAAGAAGGGCAATCAGGCACTGACGCCTCGGATCGCATACCCTCCCGCGCTGATAGTGATCACAAAGAGGAGCAGGGCACCTAGATATCCTATTTCACCAGGAAGGACTGCCGGGAGCAGAAGAATGAGTACAAGAAAAACTATGAGACTTCCAACTCCGACTATGGCATCAAGCATCCATCGTTTCATAACTTCATTACTGTGCGTCATCTCCGCGGTTAAGGGTTTGGGGGGCAGGGCATCCGATACACGAAACCCAGGGATCCTATGAATGAAGCATTGAAAGAAAAAATCAGCCGGGAACTTCAGGAAGCTGCCGACCAGATATCTCATGAGGTCGCTTTGGAACTCATACCAGTAGAGGGTATGGAACTTGTCTATGCCCTTCCCGGAGCCCGGACACCGAATGACGTCGGATCCTGCCTTCTCTTTCCGGAGGGAGAAGGGATATCCCGTCCTTCTATCAGGTTTGAGCACCTATCACTCATGGTTTCAGGAATCCTGACTGCAATCAGGTTCTCTCCGGAGATCCGCTCTGCCTGCAGTATACGGCATTCGGAAAAACTCAAGAGAATTGCTGAGGACATGCTGCTTGAGATCTGTACCTGCACGGCAGGAAGAATCCCCCCCGGAGTCTCCACCATGGACTGGGCGGTTGCATTCTGTAGTGAGCAGGATTCCGGAGTTCCTGATGTCCTGTTCATTGAAACAGACGGAAAAACCCCGGCACAGGCACGATTGTTTGGTGAGAGACCAGGATCGGTTGCAACAAATCTTATTAAGATATCACAGCGCATTATTGATGCAACTCACTGAGAGAGATATATCATGGGAATTAAACCGACTTATATCAAAAAAATCGGGATCGAACTCCTGGAGTTCCACGAAGAAAAGTTTACGAACGATTTTGACGAGAATAAAAAAGCCGTTGCAAGCGCAACCAATGTTCCAAGCAAGCGGGTCAGAAACAGAGTTGCCGGATACATCACAAGAAAGATAAATACTGGGAAATTCAAAAAATAATCCTCATGTTTGAGGGTGTTTTCCCCGCTTTGATTACTCCTTTTCAAAGAAATCACGGAAAGAATCTGGACCTTGATGGCCTTCGTTCCAACATAGCGCACCTCGTTGCCGCAGGGGTTCATGGTGTTGTTCCCTGTGGATCAACCGGTGAATCTGCAACTCTTTCTTTTGCCGAGCACGAACAGGTCGTCGAGGTAACCATGGATGAGGCAGGCGGAAAGGTTCCTGTCCTTGCCGGTACCGGATCCAACAACACTTCTGAAGCGCTCCGGTTTACACGGGCAGCAAAAGATGTCGGAGCGGATGGTGTCCTGGTCATCAGCCCGTATTATAATAAGCCAAACAGGTCTGGCCTTATTAAGCATTATACTGCCATTGCAGACCTCGATATCCCGGTGGTCGTCTATAATGTCCCTGGCAGAACCGGCCAGAATATTACTCCGGATATCATAGCCGAGCTGGCAAAACACCCAAACATCGTAGGAGTCAAGGAGGCATCAGGAGACCTGGGTCAGATATCAACCATCATTGAACTGACCAGAGACGAAGACTTCGCTGTTATCTCCGGCGATGACAACCTGACACTTCCAATCCTCTCCCTGGGCGGGAAAGGAGTCATATCCGTTGCAGCAAATATCTATCCCCGGCCCCTGATTGAGATGTATGAAGCAACACAGAAGGGAGATTACGAGACCGCACGGGAGATCCATTTCAAGTATTCACCCCTCTTCCGGGCGATGTTTTATGAGTCAAATCCGATCCCGGTAAAGAAGGCTGCAGAAATTCTGGGAATGGCTGCAGGACCACTTCGTCTGCCCCTTGACGAGGCATCAGAGCAGACAACAGAAAGACTCAAAGAGGTTTTATCCAGATATGATTAAAGTCGTTATTTGTGGAGCATTTGGCCGCATGGGGACCATCATCGGAGAGATCATATCCAAAGAGCAGGATATGCAGCTCGTCGGCGGGGTTGATATAAAAGAGGGATCGTTCTTTGGAGTTCCAGTTGTACCATCAGACAAGTTGGCAGACTTTCTCTCGTCAGTGCAACCTGATGTGGTCATAGACTTTACGGTCGCACCGGCAGCAGCACAAAATGTTCCGGTTGCAGCCCGTGCCGGATGTGCAATAATTCTTGGAACGACCGGCCTTACCCAGGAACAGCGGAAAGGAATTGACGCCGCAATCAAAGAGGGCAAAGTCCCGGCGGTCATATCAACCAACTACTCAATAGGGATGAACATTCTCTGGACGCTTATCAGGGATGCTGCCAGAAAACTTTCAGACTATGATGTTGAAGTGACCGAGGCCCATCACCGGTACAAGAAAGATGCGCCAAGCGGGACTGCCCGGACCATCCTGCAGATCCTTCAGGAAGAGATCGGCCCACGTGAAGAGATATACGGGCGCGAAGGGATGACAGAACGGGGCTCGGAGATCGGAGTCCATGTTATCCGTGGAGGAGACATTGTTGGTGACCATGCCGTCATGTTTGCAAGCAACTTCGAGACCGTCACCCTCTCTCACCGGGCATATGATCGCTCCGTGTTTGCTGAAGGCGCAGTGAGGGCTACCCGCTGGGTATTTGGAAAAGAGCCGGGAATTTACGGCATGAAAGACGTTTTAAACCTTTCATGACCTTTCGAAACCTATTTTTAAGTATTTCACCAATTTTTTGAGGAGATATCAATGACCGCAATTATTGATAAAGATAAATGTACCGGTTGTGAAACCTGTGTTGATGAGTGTCCGGCTACCGCTATTGCCATGGAAGATGACAAGGCAGTAGTAAACAATGAACTGTGTGTTGACTGTGGCTCCTGTGTGGATGTCTGTCCGGCAGAAGCCATCACCATGGAATAAATCCCACTTTTTTTCTACCTCAAACCCGTTGGATCTTTCAGCAAAACTGACACAATAACTCCTGCCCTGCACAGCATTCTTCGTCCGGACGGAGGAATGCCGTTAGTTGCACGGTGATTATTGTAAAAACCAATGTAGTGCACTATAATTACTGGTTCAGATATATATACGAGGTATGGTTAGTGTTGGAGTCCTCGGCGCTACCGGCGCTGTGGGCCAGCGTTTTGTCCAGCTCCTGGCTGATCACCCGTATTTCGACCTTACGGTTCTGACCGCCTCTGAGCGGAGTGCAGGAAAAAAGTATCGCGATGCAGTAAACTGGCGGCTTGATCTGCCGCTTCCGGAGACGGTCGGAGATATCACAGTCTCTGATACCAGGGCAGACTGCCTGAAAAATGTCGACATTGTATTTTCAGCACTTCCTGCTGATCTTGCAACAAAGGTTGAGGCAGATTGTGCAAAAGCCGGTATTGGTGTCTGCAGTAACGCCAGTTCCCACCGGATGATGCCTGATGTTCCCCTTGTCGTGCCTGAAGTGAATGCTGATCATCTGCGGATGATTGAATTACAGCGCGACGCAGGAACTGACGGATTCATTGTGACAAATCCGAACTGTTCAACCATCATGCTCACCGTCTCCCTGGCGCCTATCCGGAATTTTCATTTCACAGACCTCAGGGTTGCAACCATGCAGGCGATCTCAGGAGCAGGATTTGAAGGCATACCGGGAATGTCCATCTTTGATAACGTCATCCCCTATATCGGAGGGGAAGAAGAGAAGATGGAACGCGAAACCCTCAAGATCATGGGTACATTTGACGGAAGCGAAGTTGTAAATGCCCCGTTCTCTGTCAGTGCCAGTTGTCACCGGGTCCCGGTTATTGACGGACATTCCATGGCAGTATGGCTTGACATCAAGGAACCGGTGGAGGCGGTTGCAAAAGCATTCCAGAACTGGAAATGCCCGCTGAAGGATCTTCCCACCTTACCAGAGAAGTCAGTTGATTTCATGACCCAGCCGGATCGTCCCCAGCCACGTCTTGACCGGATGAAAGGCAGAGGGATGACCGTCTCTGTCGGAAGACTCAGGCCTGGCATCCGGTACATTGCCATGGGGCACAATACCATCAGGGGTGCTGCCGGAGCCTCAGTCCTGAATGCAGAACTGATCTGTGACCGCGGGTACCTGTAATACCTATGGCCAGCATGGAGAACGACAATATCGTATTTGTGGGCAACAAACCGGTCATGAATTATGTTCTGGCGGTTGTCACGCAATTTAACAACGGAGCAGGGGAAGTAATTATAAAAGCACGGGGAAAAGCAATTTCACGAGCCGTGGACACCACTGAAATAGCGCTGAATCGGTTTTTACAGGATGTGGAAAAAAAATCCATCC
>NZ_JAIWNS010000079.1 GCF_020216685.1 Methanospirillum hungatei
TCACATCCACTGAAGTAGTCGACACGGAAAGTGGAAAAACCCACGTATCATCAATTGAAATAATCCTGATCTCCAGAAAATAAACAACATCCCTTTTCTTTCTGACAAAAGAATTTAAGCAGCTATTGCTAAACCTTTTAAGAATGAAGATCGGTCTGGTGATGCTGATCGGGTGCTTCCTGATCCTGGTGTCCCAGTCATACGCCGCCACCCCTGATTCAGAAGGGTACCTTCGTATTGAGTCAGTTACGATATCATTGATGCCCGGGTATGCCGACGTTCACGTGGAATACGAGTTGGAAGATGCATTCAGGGTTCTTGCATTTATGTTTGGGGAAAATGATATCAAATCCAGGCTTCTGCAAAAACTTGCCTTCTCCAATGTAAGCGTACTCTCGATGAACTATACGGCAGCAGACCTGCAGGTGTATGATGTTCAGCCGGTTTATGGCGACGGACTGTACTGGTTCCCGGCCCACAGGTTCGGATGTGAGATTCCGGAGGTCGTGATCAGCACCAATCTGTCAACGGAAAGGTATGAGAATATCAGTGCCCTGGAGAACGGGATTGTATATTACTAATACATCCAAACAAGTACCATGGCACCAGATCTCATCAGTTTCTCTCTTTTCGCCCTTTCATCCATCCTCATCGTGGTAAATCCTCTTGGTGCCCTGCTGGTGTATAACTCCATCACTGAGTTCATGGATTCCAAAGACAAACGCAGGGTGGCAGCCTACGGGTGTCGTATCGCAGGAGTGGTACTCATATTCTTCACCCTGTTCGGCTCATCCCTCCTGTCACTCTTTGGGATAACCATCAGTGCTTTTACCGTCGCCGGCGGGGTCCTGCTGTTTGGTATTGGTATGGAGATGGTGTATGCACGGACCTCACGGGCAAAGGTAACGGCAACGGAGAAGTATGAGAGCATCGATGCCGAGGACATCTCATCCATGCCCCTTGCATTTCCGATGATATCAGGACCCGGGACCATCACAACGGTAATAGTCCTCTCTCAGGATACCCCGATTTTTTCTGAACCGGTGGAACTTGGGATCATCCTGGGCTCAGTGATCGTGACTATTCTCATCACCTATATCGTCCTGATATCCTCTGACCAGATAACAAAACGGATCGGTCAGCGTGAATACCGGGTTGTCAACCGTCTGATGGGGATTATGCTCATGGCCATCGCAGTTCAGTTTATCATCAACGGAATCTCGCAGGCATTTCCGATGCTGACCGGTTCAGCAATCTGAACCATTTTTAAAAACGGGTTTTATGCTTCTTCCATTGCTGCATAGCACTGCCTGAAGAGTTCCCTGGTTTCAAGAGCCTCATCCCGGTTCACCTTCTGGATGGCAAACCCCACATGAACAAGGACAAAATCTCCAACCGAAACGTCCACAAGGTCAATGCGGATGTCCTGTTTCAGGCTTCCAAAATCAACAAGAGCGGTATTGTCATCACGAATCTCAAGAATTTCTGCAGGAATTGCAATACACATATCGGTTAATCCTCTTCTCCGGGGATTATCGTACCCGGTTTATGATCAGTTTGTATCCGTATCCTATATACCTGTGTGAAGGGTATGTATCTTTGGTATGCAGAAAAAAAGGACCTTTCAAAAGCCCGTAATTGTGATCAGCCGGTGTATCGAGCATGATCCGGTCAGGTATAACGGGGATATGATTTCAAGTTCCGAAGTTGCCGCGATGAAACCATATGTCACCTTCATCCCGGTATGTCCGGAGGTTGAGATAGGACTGGGGATTCCCCGCAGCAGCATCAGGATAGTCAGAACAAAGGAGGGAGACCGGCTTATACAGCCCACCACCAATGAAGACCTGACTGACCGCATGAACACATTTACCGAGGGATTTATAAAGAGTCTCACATCCGTTGACGGGTTTATCCTGAAAAACAAATCCCCGACATCAGGTATCTCCAATGTGAACATCTACCCGTCGGTTGGAAAATCAGCTGCCATTGAAAAAGGACCAGGATTTTTCGGAGGAAAGATCCTTGAGACGTTCCCTGATTATCCGATTGAAGATGAGGGGCGGATACGAAATCAGAGAATCCGCGAACATTTCCTGACCAGAATATTCATGCTGGCAGATCTCCGGAACGTCGAGTCAGCCGGAACAATGGCAGCGCTTGCAAGGTTTCATTCGGAAAATAAACTCCTTCTCATGGCATACAACCAGAGCAGGCTCAGGGAACTTGGAAGGATAGTCGCAAACTCTGACAGGAAAAGACCTGATGAGGTCATGAAAGAGTACCGCCGCGCCCTCCTTGCAGCAACCCGGCTCCCTCCCCGGTATACCTCACACATTAATGTATTACATCACTCGTTTGGATATATCAGTGATAATCTGAATCCTGATGAGAAGGCATTCTTCCTTGACCGGATTGAAGCATACCGGGAGGGACGACTTCCCTTATCTGCCGTCAGGATGATTCTCCAGACCTGGCTCCTTTCGCATACATCAGATTATCTGAAAAATCAGACCTGGTTTGCACCATATCCGGACGGGCTTGTGATTCTTCCTGCCGATGAACTGGAACGGGGACGGAATATGTATTGATGGAGAGGGTTTTACATCGTCTGTACCATAAAGGTGCAGTTTGATGAGAAAGAGATGGAATCCCCATCTTTTACCTCATACCATTTATCTGGAGAGATCTTTTTTCCCTGGATATAGGTGCCGTTTGTCGAGTTTTCATCCCTGACCAGCCACTTCCCGTTAAAATATTTGAACGTTGCATGCTGCCGGGATACGCCGTTATATTGCTGAAGAAGAGTCCTGCCTACTGCATCCCTGCCAACGGTATCCCCATGATGAACTGTTATTGTGGCTCCCGGAGACATTGAAAGCGTGAGAGGGGTGACCTCTCTGATAGTCCTCCCCTCATCAAACCCGATATTGGCAAACCGTCTGTCAGGCGGTTTTTTTACAATCCCTTTTCCTTCTATCTGCCGGATGGTCTTTCGTTCAACCGGCTTTTTCCCTGAGATGTCTGAAAAACACCGCATACAGATCATCTCAGTCGCAGGATTTGCCATCCCACATGTATCACAAATTTTTTGAAGCACCATAATTACATCCGGGCATTCACACCCTGGAGAGGCTGACCTCCCATCCTGATTCACTATCTGAAATATGAGTTATTATTACTTTTTCTTCCGGAGTAAAAGTTTCTTTAATAAGAACCCTGGAGAGGGGGTGAATGAGCATGGCCTCAACCCGCTGGCCGATACTGATACCTCCCCTGCTCAGGTCCTGACAGCAGTATTCTTCCACCATCTCCCTGACAGAGGGGCTTATCATGAGGTTAATCGTGAACATCAGTGAGATCTTCTCAAATATCCTTGTGAGCATGGCATCGAGAACCAGTTTTGCCGCATCAGGCTGGATACTGCGGAAGATGATGGTATTTCCCCTGATGAACCGTGAGAAATCAAGATTCTTCTTCTCTTCAAAGAAGAGGGTGATACTCTCACTCGCCGTCCGTTCACGGGCCATGTACTCCTTGTTGGTCTCTTCTTCACTGTGCGAGTGCTGGTATGCATTCGGACAACACCCGGAGAGACGGAGGGTGCAGATGATAAAGCATCCGGAAAAACTGATGAGCATCCCGTCGTCGGTGATTATCTGCCCGTCCCGGATGATGGAAGATATGAGTCTTAATACATCAGAATGCGCTGATTCAATATTTTCAAAGAGCACAATTGAGTACGGATTTTGTTTGATTTTTCCAAGAAAACTGCCATTATCCATCGAGGAGAACGACAGCATCCGCATACATGCATCATCATCCGAGTAATCACTCATATTCAGCAAGATCATATCACGGTCCGGACCAAGGAGTAGGTCCTTTAATGCACTTGCCAGAGTTGTCTTTCCTACTCCCTCATGCCCTGCCAGAAGGACAAATCCCCGTGGCTGGGAGATCTCAGGAGGATACTGAGAATAGGAAAGACCAAGGTAGGCCTGGTTTAACAGATTGCATACCCGTTTTATGGCATGTTTCTGCCCAAAGACGCGGGCGCCAAGAAACTGTGCAGCCTCTTCTATCTTCTTTTTGTCAACCGTCTTCCAGAAATTATCTGCAATACCGGATGAATACTGAACAACAGCCTCATGAAGATCGGATACTGACAAAATCTCACGTCGCACCAGGGAGATCAGGGAGACTATCTCATTTGCCTGAAGATCATGAGTTCTTTTCACCAGCAACGAGAGTGATTCCTTCTTTTCAGGCTCCTTTTGAGATTCGAACTGGGGAACATTCTTCGTCAGCGATTCAAGCAGGGCACGACGAGTGTCAAGGTCTGGCCGTGGGACGACAATCTGCCTGACCCTGGTATTATCACGGGTATACCAGGAGGGCAAAGAGGCATCCCGGTCATGAATCCAGATAAGAAGGTTAAACCTTGGATAAGAACTCCCGGCCAGAAGTCTTGGCTCTGCATTCTGACAGGTACAGAACAGGTTAAAGAAGAATTTGTCAGAGGCGGCATAGCGTTCGTCATGCCGGGTAATCTGGTTCAGAATTATGGCAGAG
Organism: Methanospirillum hungatei; assembly: GCF_020216685.1. Classification (GTDB taxonomy): domain Archaea; phylum Halobacteriota; class Methanomicrobia; order Methanomicrobiales; family Methanospirillaceae; genus Methanospirillum; species Methanospirillum hungatei_B. The sequence continues at coordinate 4,573 of NZ_JAIWNS010000079.1, forward strand.
TACGCGGTCCGGTTATCCACACTCTTTTGTAAAATTTCAACGGTCCTCTCAAGTGAGGGAGGCCCGGTCTTCTCCACCGACAACACATCTCCCAAGATGGCATGAATCGTATCAGGATCCCCATGCAGATGCGAAAATCCCACGAATGGTTCAAGCCCCAGGATGATATCATACCCCTCCTTGACCAGGATGGTACGGATATAATCTTTAAGCCTCAATGTAGTGAGATTGCCATCTATCTCAACCGGATACACATCCAGGATGTTACCGGTAAATGTAAACTGCGGGGTTACCGAGAGAAATCTGACAAATTCCGTAGTCCATTTCGGTAGGCTGAACATGTGGGTCACCTGAAGATTTCCTGAGATATTTCGGCATGATACCAATTACCGGATGATGAAAAGAAATTCCCAGTACTGAAGATAGTATCTCCCTGACATTTGAAGCTTATTATACTCTCCTCATTATCTTCATACCAGGGACACCAGGAACAGGGATGAAAAGATGATGTACAGAAAAATCCTTACTTTATTGCCAGCATTCGTTGAGCCCATTCGTTCTCAGGGTCGATAACCAGGATCTTATCCAGGTACAGCCTTGCCTCTGCTTTTGCTCCACGCTTGAGCAGAATGAAAACTTTGATTCGCAAGGCCTCAATTATCGTTTCATCCTTTTCAATAACCCCGGTGATGTATTTGTCTGCTTCTGTATAATCCCCAAGTTTCAGATAGCACCGTGCCGCCTTGACACAGCTGTGCAGGTGGTCAGGATGATTATTACAGATATCTAAAAATGACTGTAATGCTTCAGGAACCCGTTCGATTGCATACAAACAATCCCCCTTGTAAAATAACGCCTTAGGAAGGCCGGGATATGCAGCAAGGATCTTATCACAGATTTCAATGGACTCCCAGTATCTCTTTTGTTTGAAATAGAGCCGCGCAAGACCGATCTGAGGTACAGGCTGGGCGATATGAGCTATCGGAACCTCTAGGTATTTCTGCTCAGCCAAGGCCGGGTTCCCGGTCTCCTCCAGATGTTCACCAGAAAGCCAGGTGATGAAGGGATCATCAGATGTCTGGATGATTTTATGTGACAGGCAAAATCCGGCCTCATGACTCCGTTTTAATTTAAAAAGGCTTACTCCCCGCATTGCCCAACCGACAGCACCGGATTTGTCCATCTCAATCAGACGCTCTGATATCGAGAGAGCAAGGGAGAAGTTGTCCTCAAGATAATACTGGACATACTTCTCTTTCCAGAACGTTGCCGTTTCATTCCAGGGATCAGACGAGATGGAGAACAGGTTCTTTTCATACTCTCTGGTCAGGGCGGTGTAAAACCTGAACCTGGTCAGGCCTTTTCTCTTATTAAAAAGGAGCGTAAGAACCCTGATGTCTAGGTTGTAGGCCTTCTTCAAAAGAAGTTTTCCAGACTTTTCATCCTGCAGTTCTTCAAATGCAGAGGCAAGGGCAACAAGGAGATCAGGCTCAATCACCTGGGCGGCCAGGGCATGTTTTGCAGCGGCTATCATGTCCTTCTTACATTCATCAGCATCTGATTTCGCAGACAATTTTATGAAATTCTGATAGATGGAGACGATAGCAATTACTGACTTGGCACTCCATTCAGTCGGGATTCCGGCAAGCTCGCGTTCATGCAGAATTTTTGCATACTGAAACAGCCGTTTTCGTTCGGTCGTTCCCCGGGGGTTGCTCTTTATCCAGGTAAAGAGCCGCATGAAGAAGATACTTTTTACTTCCTGCTTTGTTATCTCCAGGAATTTTGTGTACATCTCCTCAATCTCACCGGAGAAGAGCATGATGATGATCCGCTCCTCATTCTCATCCTGTTCTCTGTTCAGAGACCTGCCTAAAAACCAGACAATATTCGTGATATCAATGACTTTTCCAAAAAGAGTAAAGGGAATGTCCCGGTTCAGTTCTGCTGCAATGTAGAGGAGCCGCTCATCTTCGTTCGGATAGGTTTCGATATACTTGGAGATGGTGACCGCCTTATTGTACTGTTCGGTCGCCTCAAGCCATCTGAGCAGGTATCCCCGGCCGATATGCCGCTTTGCATCCTCCCAGGAGACCGGGTCACCGATAAAGGCATACATCAGGTCATGGAGACTGTAGTAATTCTCATCATGAAACTCATATGGCTTTGAGATACCCATCCTGCCGGTATGCTCTTCCTCATAATAGACCGGGATATTCCGCTTCCCCGACAGCCAGAGCGAGACCTCCCGTTTCCCCCACCTCTTCTTGGGATTCCTGGTCAAAAGTCCTTTGAGCAGAATAAGGCGATCAGGATTTATCTGCTCAGAGAGGATAATGCCCCGGGATGCCAGCGTTGAGAGGATGAGATTATGATTCAGCCCGTCGAATGGATGCTTCTTCTCAGTCAGCTCAAGAGCGATGACCCCAAGAGCCCAGTAATCACTCTCCCTTCCGACCACATTTCCAAGTTGCTCCGGGGCCCAGTACATAGGGGTTCCCTTTGTCGTGGTGATATGCCGGGAGAGTTCGCTGTCAAGTAAGGTTGAGATACCAAAATCGGTGAGGATCAGGTTGAGTGGTCTGAGCTCACGGATCAGGATATTTGATGGTTTTAAGTCAAGGTGCAGGACATTATTTTTATGCAGGGTGTCAAGACCGAATGCTATCTCTTCTATGATGGCCTTAAAGGTGCTATTATTGATGGACTGTTTCTGGACCAGGTCGCGAAGTGATCCATACCTGGCATATTCCAGGATCTCATACCACCGTTCTGAATCCTCATCAAAACCGTAATCGATGATCTTGATAAGATTCTTCGGGTTCCGCAGTGAGATATGACTGACCTGATCCAGCACGTCAATCTTTGGTTCAATTCCGAGCCGGTAATGTTTCAGGATATAATAGACCCGGTCTTTTTGGATAAGCCAGATGTCAGCTTCCCCGCCGGTTGCCGGAAACTGTTTCATGATCCGGTACGTTCTGAAATACCGCTGGGATTCAGACCCGGCTATTTCAGGTTCTGTGGGATTGGAAGGTTCTGACTGTGCTGACAGCCCGTCCCGTAAGGTTCTGCCTCTTTTTTCCGGACTATCAACATCTTCCGGTATCATACCTGGCTCCGGATACCATGTATAGGGAGTTTATAGAATTAAGATATATGCTCATCAGTCAGGATGTCAAACCTGGTGAGCTGCTGAATGGGCACTTCATCCGGATTCTTCTTTAAACGCTCAATAAAAAGGATATGTTCTTTTTTTAATTCATCCTGCAGGATGGCATAATCACGACTCCATACCGCTGATGCATGTGCATCATCCTTCTGAATCTGGTCAGGGTCCAGTTCATCAATATCAAGACCATCGACAATCCTGACCAGTCTGAATACCAGTTCATCCAGCGGATTGATGGAGATCATAACCGAGTAATGAGATACCGGAGAAAAGACCTCAATACTCCCCCGCCGGAACGAATCACGAAGGTTGGTCATCTTCCGTGGCTTGACCCGGTATCCCCGTCCCTTCATAGCCTCCAGGATGCTCTGAATGACCGTCTCCCACTGCTTATCAGAGAGGGATTTGCTCTTTTTTTGAAGATAATATGCATCATACTGCCTCCTGATAACCGACAGTTCACGAAGCTCAGGGAAGGGGTCATGATACAGGATCATGGCAGCGTCCAGAAGAGCCCCGGCATCAGGATCCAGAGAGAGGGTCTGGACTATCTCTTCAAGGTCCTCCCTGATAACCGTCTTCTCAGGGATCTTCTCTTTCAATAGTCCATATTCCAGTTGCAGGTTCTCCCTTTGGAGGGCAAGCCGTTCAGGAGTTGTCTCTTTTGCAACCGGTTCGTAATCTGAACTCTCCGTCTCATCATAATCAAAAAACCCAATCCGCCCGTGAAAAAATTCCGCTTCCATGGTCAGGAGTTCCATGGACACATCATGGGCAATCTTTGCCTTTTCCTCCTCACGATCTGGTTCCTCACGAGAAATCCCTCCAAGGGTAGTGTGCTCAATTCCAGATACCCGGTGATCAAGGGCTGAAAGCTGTTCTTCAAGACTCTTTAGTTTCTCTTTTCTGGCATCAAGATCCGGAATTTCAGAAAGTGTAGAGATCTGGGCCTGTAATGAATGCAGGATCTCCAGATCCGGAAGCGATACATTTTTCAGTTCAAGAGAGGAGGCCTCTTTTTTCAGCTCATCAATCCGGTTATTAAGTGAGAAAAGAGCATGTCTGCAGGTATAATACCTGGTGGCAATATCAGATATGAGTGCCTTATACGAGTTTATCCGTTCAGACTGAACCTCAAGCGTGGAGAGATTCTCAACTGACCGTCTGTATTCCAGGTATGCAGGATTTTCAGCACTGATGAAGGATTCAGATACCAGTCGGTTAAGAAGGCTTTCTATCTTCTGTATATACACCTCTTCCAGAAGTCGCATCTCATTCTCTTCAAGGAGGAGCTGGATGAGCACAATCCTGAACCGGTCAGCTTTCCGGAAGAATAACTCCATCGTCTTTCTTGAGGATTCAGGAGATTTCCAGGCAGGATAATCAGGAGTCAGGATTTGCTCAGCAATTTCCCTGAGTTCTTCGTGTAATTTTATAACCCGCTCATTCTTGTTTGTCAGGGTATCAAACCGTCTTTCTGCGCTGGATAAAAGAGAATGGATTCGCTTTTCTATCCATTCAAGTGACTGGCCGTCATCATCAGAATGTGCGAGGGCAATTTCTACAACGATCAGAGAACTCATTATGACTGGCTGGTTGAGAGAAGAATTGCCGTTACATTATCCTGTGATTGTCGTGCAAGGGAAGCAACGAGCACTTTATCGAGGAAGGCATACCCCGGATGTTTCTGAAGGATCATCTCCAGTTCATCCTGTGAGAAACATTCCCAAATCCCGTCAGAACAGATGAAGAACTGATCCTGGTCACGAAGACCGATGGTCTTGAACCAGACATGGACTGAGTCCTTTATCCCGTCACCGGATATGGATGAAGTGACGATATTTTTCCGTGGGTGATACCTCATCTCATCCTCGGTGATTACTCCCTCTTCAAGAAGGTGCTGGACGACTGAGTGATCTTTGGTTATCCTCTCGAAGAATTTCCCGTTTATCCGGTAGACCCGGCAGTCTCCGATGTTGAATACATGGGCTTTTTCTTCCTGGATGATAACCCCGGCAAGGGTACACCCAAGATTTGATGCTTCAGGATTTTTCTCAACATACGCCTCCAGCTGTTCTTTTGCAGCATAGACAACCGAATTGAAACTCTCTTCATCGGTTATCTCGGCAAAGTGATCCTGAAGGTAGGTTAAAACCAGCTGGGCTGCCACCTCTCCTTTTTGTTCTCCTCCAATTCCGTCTGCAACACAGAATAGGGCATTCATGACCTCTCCGCTGTAAGACTCGGGGATTTTCATGGAGAGATCTGATATCAGTGTTCCCGGAATGACCAGTCCGTCTTCGTTGTTGGATCTGACCCCGCCTTTGTTGGTGAAAAAGAATGCTTCAACCCGTTGTTTCGTTTTATTCATAACCTATATGACCATCGTGTTTGAAAGAGATATACCCTACTCTGATCTCCTGCGTATCATATACCAAGTGAATGTGCAGGATAAACGACCATACCCACGAACCATTAATATAGGAGAAAAGAGCATGTTTTGTCGGTGAGGATATGGTCGTCAAGGAGACAGTTATCAAGCGTCTTGGAGTGATGAGTGTAGCAAAGTTCAGTGCAGTCATCGGAGTTATCTATGGATTTCTCATGGGTATTGTGATGGCCCTTGGGATGGGAAGTGCCATGGGACTTGCGGGGGACGTCGGTATGGGTGTTGGAACCGGTATTGCGGCCCTCATTGTAATGATCATCGTCGGAGCGATCTTCGGGTTTATTGGCGGGGCAATCGTTGCTTTTGTCTATAATCTGGCCCTTGGAGTCATCGGCGGTATTGAAGTCGATCTTGAGATGGATTAACCGATTCGTTTCTTCATGAGCCGGTATATCACCGCCCCGGTCACTTCGGTTTTTTCTTTTTTTTCTTGCGGTTTGATATCTGTCAGATAGAAACCTATAGGCATGGCTCATTCAGTGTGTCCGGCAGAACGTGCCTGGATGCTTGACAATCCTTTCAGATCGCTGCTCATCAGACCAAGCCGGCTGCTCAAGCCCCATGTCAGACCAAAGATGACGGTCCTTGATGTCGGGTGTGGTCCTGGGTTTTTTACCGGTGTCATGGCCAGATTTGTTGGGCCGGAAGGAACGGTCATTGCTGCGGATCTTCAACCTGAAATGCTGGATCGTACGAAAGAAAAGATGATCCGAAAGGGGCTTATTGACCGGGTGATCCTGCATAAGACGGCATCTGAAACGCTTCATCTCAATGAGTCCGGATTTGTTGACTTTGCAATTGGCTTTCATATGGTCCACGAAGTCCCCTCTCCCCTGGCATTGTTTGCAGAGGTATTTGATTGTCTAAAACCGAGCGGTATCTTTCTGGTGAGTGAACCAAAAGGGCATGTCAAAATGGAGGAGTTCATTCAGGAGATGATAGAGGCACAGGCTGCCGGGTTTTGTATTGCGAGAGAGCAACACAGCCTGCTTGAACATCAGGTCCTATTGAAAAAGCCATGACCGAACTATTTCGCGAGATGAAAAATTTCGTTAAGCAGGCCCTTTTTGAGGCGGGTTCCCATGGGTTTGACCATACCCTCCGGGTAGTATCCCTGTGTGAAATAATCGGAGAGGCGGAGCAGGCAGAGATGGAGATCCTGATTCCCGCTGCAATCTTCCATGATATTGCCCGGCCCCTGGAGAGGAAGACAGGGATTTCCCATGAGATAAAAGGGGCAGAGATGACTGAGGAGTTTCTGACCGGAATATCATATGGAGAGGAGCGGATCTTACGCATTGTCCATGCTATCAAAGCCCACCGGTTCAGCACCGCTCTTGTTCCGGAGACACTGGAGGCAAAGATCCTCTCTGACGCAGACAAACTGGATGCGATGGGAGCTGTGGGGATTGCCCGGACGTTTATTTCAGCCGGTGAACATGGTGGGGATATTACGGACGGGCTTGAACATATGTATGAGAAATTGCTCAGGTTATCGGATATGATGTACACCCGGACCGGGAAGGAGATGGCTGAACGGAGGCATACATTCTTAGTGGCATTTGTTCAGGCATTGGAAGAGGAGAGAGGGATGGAGGAAAGAGGGGGTTAGAGATATAAAGACCTTTTATCGGGATTGACCAATCATGATTCTACCAAAATTTCACCTCATATAGAACATAAGATTTTCTTTTTAATGCGTTGTACTCCGAATCCTGCAAAATGAATCGAGTTTGACCCAGAATTATGACCATTAACTCTCATCCAGATCACCCTGACGGGCAAATTAGGGCAGCAAGTCCCATACTGGGAACCCAGATAAATTGAATAATATGCAGCACCAGGCTCCTAATTTTTTATTTTTTTGATGAGATTTATGAGCAACAGAGAAAAGTAATCTATTTCAAAGAAATAATTCATCAATATCTGATACATTAGAAGAGCGAATAAAAAAAGCTTGCACGCCCTTTTTCATTGCATGATGATGCATACCTTCATCATCGGTTATCAGAGGTATTTTGTCCCGATACGCTAATGCGATAAAATATGAGTCAAATCCAGAACAACTTTGAGATTCAGCGATTCTCCAGGCTTCATAAAATATCTCATCATCTGATATAAGTGTACTCGTAGTATAGAGTCGGGATGTGATCTTTTGGCTGGTTTTCTCATCAGTAAACCGACGACAGACCGCAGCAACTTCAACAATGCACACTTTTGGCAATAAGAGTTCAATAAATCTCTCTTCAATGATTTTAAAAAGAAACTGAACCTTATATACCATGGCAGGATATTTCAGGCCTTCGGAATATTTTAGTTCACCAATACAGAGCGATAAATGCCCCCAGATTATGGATAATAATTGAACATGATATTCCTGATTTGTCCAATTTCGTACATAAAAATCTCATGCCGTAAACAAGAATAAGACTAAAAAATTAAGGGATAGACCCCGTCCAAATTTTCCCAATTATTTCTGAAACGAAACGCTCCCCATATGAGATCCATTCGCATCTCATCTACCCGTCACGTACCCCGACCAGAACATGCCGGTTCCGGGGACCATCAAACTCGCAAAAGTAAATACCCTGCCAGGTCCCAAGAGCCAGCCGGCCATCTATCACCGGTATCGTGAGAGAAAAACCCATCAGGGAAGCCTTGATATGGGCATCGGAATTTCCTTCAGCATGCCGGTAATCACCGGTTGCCGGAACCAGGCGGGTAAGACCGACAAGGATGTCTCGTACAACGTCAGGATCTGCATTCTCATTGATGGTAAGACCTGCTGTTGTATGTTGGGTAAACACAACGCAAGTACCGTTTTGCACTCCGCAACTTCGGACTTCCTCTGAAATTCTATCGGTAATATCAATGAACTGTGCTCTGGAACCGGTCCTGACGTCAATTTTTGTCCACTTCACCTAGATCACCTCATCTGTCTTTTGGTTTCAGTTTGTACACTTCCATCGTATTATCAGATTCGGTCAGGATCGAGAAAGTATTCATTCATCGTCCTGTGTTTTACAAAATTTCTGATAAAAAAATCGCGTCGCTTTTCCTGTTTCCATGATATTCTTACGATCCTTATGACTCTGAATGAATGTGTGATAACGACAACCTCCAAGAGGGATACATTGAAGAATGTAATAACCCGAACCACCCACTACGTATTCAGCCGGTCAAAACCCACCACCGAAAATAATGACTGAGTTAAATAAAAATATCAAATGCATTATCTATGATTAAAGCAAATATTGTATATCTCATTGTGACCATGCAGGAAAAAAGACCAAACAAAGTTCTTGGATATCGGAATGATATTCATGGAGAACCCGCTCAGACGCTCATCGGATCGGACGACGATGAAAGATCTATTATATTCTGTCTCAAATCAGGAGAAACGACTATCATCACATCCCGGGATCTGAATCTCAGCAATAACCCATTTACTCCATGTGATGAATCAGTACATCAGAAAATATTCAGGAATATGAAAAAACATCCGGATATCTATGTGAAGTTTTTTACTCTCCTGAATGAAAAAATTCCCCGGTAAATTTTATTCAGAACTCATTATCTTCTCATATCCAGACTTCATTGCAAATCTCAGTATTCATGAGACGATACCGTAGCGTGCATACCGTCTTAAAATAATCTCTATTTGAGATCTATTTTTTCATCATTCCTTTGAATACAACACAGATTCAAGAAAAAATGTTTTGGATAAATAAGAGATTATCAGGGCCTTTTCTGAATAATGGACTTATTTAGATGGAGATCTTTCTGAATAAATATGCACCGATTACCGTCATAGCACAGGCAAATCCTCCAATAACAATGAAACAAAGGACCGGATTTATCTGGCTCACTCCCGTCAGGCCATACCGGATTCCTTCAACCCCATACGTCAGGGGGTCTAATTTAGTTATCGGTAATAACCAGTTTGGAAGGGAACTAATCGGAAATAACGCTCCTGAAAGACCGAATATCGGAAAGATGACAAAGTTCATGATAAGCTGAAACCCGGTCATATCC